>DASWCI010000399.1:0-2348 GCA_036390195.1 Gemmatimonadaceae bacterium | reverse complement strand
CCGCGCCGAACTGTCGCTCTCCACCGAACCCTAACGGGATCACTCAATGCGCATGTTGAAGGAACTCAGGGAATTTCTGCTGAAGCAGAACGTCGTTGCGCTTGCCGTCGCCGTCGTTGTCGCGACTGCCCTTAACACGCTTGTAAAAGCCGTTGTCGACGACTTCATCATGCCGCTCATACTCTTCGTTGCACCGGGAGGAGAATGGCAAAAGGCGACGTGGAACGTCGGGTCGATCAAGTTTGGCGTCGGCGATTTTCTGGCAGCAACGATCAACTTCCTGATCATTGGCTTCGTCGCCTGGCGCATCTCCAGGATCTTCATCAAGGCGGAGAAGCCCAAGAAGGATTGTCCATACTGCCGAATGTCGATGGACGCTACGGCGACGCGGTGTCCGCATTGTACCAGCCAATTGGCTACTGCGTGATGGCGGTGCTCGGATCTCAACGCACATAGCGCTTGCCTATCGAGCGTAGCCCAGCGCGGATCGCACTTCTGCGGAAAGAGTTTCGCTCGTAAACGGCTTCTGGAGATAAGGCGTGCGTCCAGCGGCTTCCTTTTCCGAAAAGATTTCCTCTTTGGGATAGCCGGACATGAACAGCACCCGCAGCCCCGGGCTGAGCTCTCTCAGCTCCTCGACCATACCGCGACCGCCAAGGTTGGGCATGGCGACGTCGGTGAGTACGAGATCGATTTCGCCGACGTGACCTGCTGCAACCCGGAGAGCAATGGCGCCATCGGATGCTTCGAGCACGCGATAGCCCTTCTGAGTAAGAATTCGCTTGGCGAGTGCTCGAACTGCCGCTTCATCCTCAACGAGCAGAATCGTTTCTGCGACGCGGGGAGCCTTCTCGGGCAACGCTCCCGTTTTTCCCGCCGTTTTTCTGCGCAACGTTGCTTCGGCAAGGTTCGCATCGAAAGGCTCGAGTCGCGATGAGGCGAGCAGCTGTCGAGCGAGTATCGATGCGCGCTTGGACGCTCGTTGAATCTCATCGAGCTCCTGCGCGCTGGCAGGGTTCTCGCCTACTGATTGCAGCAGAAATTCCGTGTTGATCTGGATGACTGTGAGGAGATTGTTGAGCTCGTGGGCCACGAAACTGGAGGTTTTGTTCGCTTCTTCGAGATCGCGGGTTCGCGCCGCGAGATCTGCGTCCGTTTGCCGCTTCTGCTTGCCGGTACGCCGTGTGGTCTTCTTCAGGACAGTCTCCCTCATTCAGCTGGTGCAGTTCGCAACGTTCCGAACGCTGGAAATTAACTGGTCGTTGCCATGAGCACTGAGTATCAGATGATGATCGAGGCGGCACCCGAAGCGATCATCGTCTACACGCCCGAAAAATTCCTCTTCCTCAACGAGTTTGCGGCGAGCCGTCTCGGCTCCGATCCGGCGTCGCTGGTTGGTCATCCGATCATGGAGTTCGTGCATCCGGAATCGCTGCCCGTCGTGATCGATCGCATTCGACAGCTGATGAAAACGGGAGATGCAGGGCCGCCGCTCGAGGTACGGTTCGTATCGAGAACAGGCGAAGTGATGCCCGCCGAGATTGTGTCGGTGCCGATCGTCTTCGACGGACAAAAGGCGCTGCTCGGATTGATACGTGACATCAGCAGAAGAACCGCGGTCGAATCCGCCTTGCGTGAAAGCGAGGAGAAATTCGCCAACGCATTCCGCCAATCTCCGCACGGAATGGCGTTCGTCGATCTGACGGGCAGGTTCATCAAGGTCAATCGTGCGTTATGCGAGATGCTCGGGTACACCGAAGACGAGCTGCTTGGGCTGCGCTTCGCCGATATCACGCACGCGGAAGATGTCGCGATCGATCTCGATCAGCTCGCGCGACTCATCAGGCGCGAAATAAGCACTTATCACCGCATCAAACGCTATCACCGCAAGGATGGCGAAGTGATCTGGGTCTCACTTGGAGTGTCCGCCGTGCACGACGAGGAGGGACAACCGATCTACTTCATCGGTCAGATGCAGGACATAACCTTGCAGCGCGCCAGGGAGGAAGCGAGGGCAAGCGCGCAGCGTCGCGCCGGAATAACGGAGACGACGATCGCCGTCGCGCACGAAATGAACAATGTCCTGACTGCCCTGATAATGAATGCGGAGCTACTCGCCCACGATGCTTCCGCCGAGGAGATACCGGAAATCGCCGGCGAGATTCTTTCAGCGGCGAACCGGATCTCGGCGACGGTGCAGCGGCTGCGGCAGGTCAGCGATCCGAGGTCGATCGAGTATCTGGGCGAAGAGAAGATGCTCGACCTTTCGCCGACGCCGGTCAAGAACCGGAAGAAACGAGCGAAGTAACTCCGAGATCAGATGCCGGAGGGGAAAGTCTCCGGAAGCT
>DASWCI010000398.1:0-3446 GCA_036390195.1 Gemmatimonadaceae bacterium | reverse complement strand
TAACAGAAATACCGCGCTGTTCGAGCTCATCGTAGTCAGCAGGCACGCCGTAGTTGACGAAAACAAGCGGACCGGTAACGTCGCCGTCGATGGAATAGGCGTTGTAGGACGGGAGCTGCTCCGCCTGCTGATTGGATGTGGGGTCGGCGGGAAGTGCTGTCTCCTGGAGCTGCGCCCTGAAGGTGGTAGGAGCGATGAGCTCCACCACGCGCTCGACCGGAGTCGGAAAGAGCACGTCGAAGTTTTCGATGTGAGCGTCCCAGCCGTATGAATTGAACTGCTCCAGAATCCACTCGGCGTTTTCCTTGTCGTAAGGAGAGCCGACATGATGTGGGCGCGCGCTGAGGCGCCGCATCGCTTCGCGCATGTGCGCGGGATCGGGCATCGTCTTGAAGCGTGCCTCGAGATCCCGCTCGGCCTGGACCGATTGTGGGAAGAAGCCGCGCAACGGGGTATCGGTGGGAGCGGGTGCGAGAGCAAGTCCTGTTGCAGAAATCAGAAGGGACGAGAACAGCGCGCGCATCGATTTTTCTCCGCTGTGGAATGATATCTGGCGAGTAAACAAAAAAGGCGCTGAAATGTACTCAGCGCCCTTTTGTCTGGTTATGCATGTTTGATTTTTCTTCCTGGCCGGTCAGCGCGGCTCCGTTGCCGAACCGCAGGCTGCCTGGTAGTGCGCTCTAACGGTATCCACCGCTCAGCCCAACTTGCGATCTCATATAGCGCATCCTGGAGCTCCCGACCCTTTCGGGTCAGCTCGTACTCTACTTTCACCGGGGTTTCGGGAACGACTGCCCGAAGAACGAGTCCCTCGGCTTCGAGGGAGCGAAGCCTTTCGGACAGCATCCGGTCGGTGATGTCTGGCACAGCCGCCTTGATGCCGGCGTAGCGACTTCTTCCCTGAAGGAGGGTCTGCAGGATGGCGCCAGTCCATCGGCTACCGATGAGCTCGATAGCGCGGTGAAAGCGACTGCAAACGGGGGAGATCTCGGGGGAATCGGTCATCAGGCGAATCTACGAGATTGGGTGCTTGACACAAGGAACTTACTAAAATATATTAGCAACTCATTAGTAAGTCCAGTGGCAAGCTAGCCCTGCCGGAGCGAGCGAAGCTGGACCAGACCAACTAGGGGTGAGGACATGACTGTAGCAGTACAGACGGCTCCCGAAACGGGGAGCAAGACGACCTGGAAGCTCGATCCTGCGCACACCATCGTGGAGTTTTCAGCCAAGCATCTGATGATCACGACCGTGAAGGGTCGCATTGCCGACATTGAAGGAACCATCTACGCCGACGAGAACGATCCGAAGAATTCTTCTGTTGACGTGACGCTCAACGCGACGAGTCTCGATACCCGTACGGAGCAGCGGGACAACCACCTCCGTTCGGCGGATTTCCTGGACGTGGAAAAATTCCCGGTGATCAAGTTCCGGAGCACCAGAATCGAAGGCGATAAGGAGGAATTCAAGCTGATGGGCGACCTCACAATTCGGGATGTGACGAGACCAATCACACTCAACGTGACGTTTGAGGGTCAGACGAAGGATCCGTGGGGTGGCGAACGAATTGGATTCAGCGCCACTGGCAAGATCGATCGCCGCGAGTTCGGGCTGACGTGGAATCAGCTGCTCGAGACGGGCGGTGTCGCGGTCGGAAACGAGATCAAGATCGTTGTCGAGGTCGAGGCAGTTAAGGCAGTGTAAGTCGTACAGTAAGAGTCTAACCAAAGCGGGTGCACCAAACTGGTGTACCCGCTTTGGTTTTTTGGGGTACCTTGGGGAAGAGCAACTCTGCGGACTGCGGACTAATGGCACTGCTGATCGATGACTAACTGCGGATTGGGGGACTTACTGCGGACTGCGGGCTTCCTCAATAGTCGCGGTTTTTTGACGGCGACTTGCGCTCTCATTACGGTCGCCCTGCCAGTTAGGTGGTTATCGAACCAAAGCGGGGCGCTACGGGACGTCTATGTCGTTGCTCACCAGGACGACTGGCAGCTGTTCATGGGTGACGTCGCCGCGGAGAATCTGAGGAGCAAGCCGCAGTCGAGGTTTGTTTACTTGACCGCTGGGGATGAAGGCCGTGATTCGACGTACTGGGAGACCCGAGAACGTGCAGCACTCGCGTCGACTCACGTGGCAGCTGGCCTGGTCGGTAGATCTGACTCGAATTCCTGCGCGGCCATCGTGGTGCGGCAGCATGAGATACGCCGCTGCTCGGTAGGCAATACCGATTCATTTTTCCTGAGACTTCCTGATGGCAGACGGAACGGTGCCGGATTTTCTCGCTACCACAATCAGAGCATGCGCCGTCTGCTGGCGCGGAAGATCACTGCCATCACAGCGGTCGATGGAAGCGCGACGTACCAGGGTTGGGACGATCTTGTTTCGACCGTTGGTGAGCTGGTGGACGACACCAGCGATCTGACTGCTTTGGTGCATACGACAGATCCGAGTGTCGCGGTGAATCCTCATGATCACTTCGACCACCGAATGGCTGGACTGCTCATCGCGGAACTGAGGAAGCGAGAGAATCTTGCTGTACGGTATTATGTCGGGTATGCGCTAGCGACGCGCGCTGATAACAGATCGAACGAACAAGCGCGTGTAAAGACGGCGATATTCCTGGCGTACGATCAGGAAATGATGCGCGTCAACAAAAACTGGAGTGCCTATCGAGAGCATCCAGCTTTCTACTCCGAATGCATGTTGCGCACGTACGTGCGCACACTCCGAGCGCGCTGATCACTCTGACTGCTGCAGCTCGGAACAAAATGCCGCTCGCCCGTCGGTGGCATACGCTGACAGTCGGAATTACTCCGCTTGCCGAACGAACGTCGCTCAACCCTCGATTGGATCCATACCTTAGTCGACGTTTCGCCAGTCGGGTCAACCACAACGCCTTCCGAGGGGGAGCATTAATGCGACGAGTTTTGTTTTTGGGATTGATGTTCTTCGCGGCGTCTGGCGATGCAACTGCGCAGTGCAAGGTCAAGAGCGATAGCAACGAAGGGAAGCTCCTCGCCTTTTACACTGCGCCGATTGTCTTTTCGATGGCAGGTGCTCCTGAGGTGCTCTCAGTGGGCAGTGTGCGGATAGGCGGTGAAGGCGAGTACATCCCTAAACCTGACCCAGCGATTGAACAAACGGGAGCGTGCTTCACACAGAAGAGCGAGCATACATCTCTGTCGCCGGTTTTTGGTCGTCCCAGAATCACTCTGGGCGGTCCCTTCGGCTTCGGGCTGGAAGCAGCCTATCTCCCTCCGGTAACGATTGCCCGCGCTAAACCGAACCTTTTCAGCTTCGCTGTTTCACACGCGCACCATTACGCGATCGGTCCGGCGCGGGGAACGACTTTGATGCTGCGCATCCACGGAACTTTCGGAAATGTGAAGGGAGCAATCACCTGTCCCAGATCTCAGCTCCAGCAAACGTCGCCATCGAGT
>DASWCI010000397.1:0-3788 GCA_036390195.1 Gemmatimonadaceae bacterium | reverse complement strand
TCCACAGAGCGTGTTGCTGAAGAACGACGGCCGCGGACACTTCACCGACGTCACCGAGCAGGCGGCGCCAGGCCTATCCCACGTTGGCATGGTTACGGACGCGGTGTGGAAGGACATCGATGGCGATGGTCGTCCGGACCTGATTGTCGTCGGCGAGTGGATGCCGATCACGATCTTCCATAACGCCGGGCACGGTAAGCTGGTGAAGTTGAACGTGCCGGGGCTAGAGAAGAGCAACGGCTGGTGGAACCGCATCATCGCCGGAGATTTCACCGGTCATAGTCGAGTTGATTTCATCGTCGGCAACCTGGGTCTCAACACGCGGCTGCAGGCGAAGGAGAACGAGCCGGTCACGATGTACGTCAAAGACTTCGCGCACAACGGCTTCGTGCAGCAGATCATCTCCTATTACAACAATGGCAAGCCGTTCCCGCTCGCCTTGCGCGACGATCTGATGCGGTCGCTGACGTTCCTCAAGGACAGGTACCTCAATTACAAGGATTACGCGAAGCAAACGGTCGCCGATGTCTTTCCTCGCAAAGATCTGGACGACGCAGTGGTGAAGAACGCTTACACGTTTGCGACGACGCTGGTGAGGAACAACGGCGCCGGCAGTTTCACTATGGTGCCGCTACCGCTCGAGGCTCAGATTGCGCCAGTGTACGGAATTCTGGCGACAGACATCGACGGAGACGGAAAGCCGGACCTTCTGATGGCCGGCAACTTCGATGGCGTCAAACCAGACATTGGCAAAATGAGCGCCGGCTACGGTACCTATCTGCGCGGCGACGGCAAGGGAAACTTTTCCCCGGTGAGGGAGCTCGAAAGTGGGTTCTTCGTTCCAGGACAGGCACGCGACATCCAACGGATTCGCACGCGGAACGGCTACATCTACATCGTGTCCCGCAACAATGATCGCCCGCTCGTCTTCCGCGCGAGCGCGAAGACCGGCGGCTCGGGCGGAGCGGCTTCCGCCCAACTACACGAACGTTAGTTGGTGTGCTTGGTCTTGATTACGATCACGCCGTTCGCGCCACGCACTCCGTAAAACGCAAGACTCGCTGCGTCCTTGAGGACTTCGATCGAAGAAATGTCGTGCGGATTGATCCCCAAAAGCGCCCCGCCGGGTCCGGTCTGGACTGTTTGCCCATCGATCACGTACAGGGGCTCGGTGTTGGCGTTAATGGACGTCTGGCCGCGAATACGGACGGCAATCCCGCCGTCGGGAGTTCGGGTAATCCAGACACCAGGGACGTGCGACGCGAGAGTTTTCTCAATCGGGTCGAGCCCGGCTCGATCGAGATCGTCGGCTGTTACGGTAGTCCCGGCGAGTGGAGATCCTGGAGAAGGAGCGGGCCCACTAGTTTCGACTGGGCGCGCGGCGTTGCTTGAAGCGCAACCGGAAATGGCTGCGACAAGTAAAGCGCAGGGCAGGGAGCAGCGCGTCGAGAACGTCATAAACACCCCTGGGCACTAAGCCAAGAGAACTAATATAGGGTCGTTGCATTACACGTGCCCGATATTTTCACTACGTACTCATAAGTAAAGACTGCTTCAGAATCATCTGAGTCACAGGTCCGCCCTTAACGTCAGCAGTGGAGTAATTCCGATGCAAATCTATGTGCAGGGTTGGTCGCGGCGTCTGGCGCTCACCGCTTCGCTGGTAACGCTCACCGGATCAGCGATGCTCGCGCAGGACACGATCACGGTTGTGTCGCCCGACGGTCGCAACAAAGTGGGCGTCGGCACACACGAGGGCAAACTCTACTACAGCCTGACAAGAGACGGCCGCTCGCTTCTCCTCCCATCGATGCTCGGCTTCGAGTTCAAGGGTGCGCCGATCCTTCGCGACGGTTTGCGGATCACGGGCTCGAAGCGTTCGAGTCACGATGAGACGTGGACCCAGCCATGGGGCGAAGTCGCGCGCGTCCGCGACCACCACAGCGAGCTCAGAGTGTCAGTTGCCGAGACGGCGGCTCCCGCACGGAGATTCGATTTTGTCGTTCGCGCGTTCAACGATGGCGTCGGCTTCCGCTACGAGTTTCCGGCGCAGCCGGGTCTCGGAGAGTTCGTGATTTCCGAGGAGCTCACACAGTTCAACTTCGCCGACGACGCCAAGGCCTGGTGGATTCCTTCGAATCGACCCCGTCTCGACCGCTCTGAGATGCTCTACTCGTCTTCGCCAGTGAGCGTCATCGACAGCATCCAGACGCCGCTCACCATGCAGACTCGCGATGGCAAGACTTTCATGGTGATCCACGAGGCGAATCTCGTCGATTACGCGCGAATGAATCTGGCGGGTCCACGCATGGATAGTCGAGTGCTGCGAGTGGCGCTCGCGCCGTGGCAGAATGGCGACAAGGTGCGCGGTCACACGCCGTTCGTAACTCCCTGGCGCACGATTCAGCTCGCTGACCGCGCCGCCGATCTGTCACCGTCTGTGCTCGGTCTCAACCTCAATCCGCCCAGCGTTCTGGCCGATGTGAGCTGGATCAAGCCGATGAAGTACGTCGGCATCTGGTGGGGGATGCACATCAATACGATGACTTGGAGCTCGGGCCCCAAGCATGGCGCGACCACGGAAAACACGAAACGCTACATCGACTTCGCCGCGGCGAATGGACTCGGCGGTGTGCTGGTCGAGGGATGGAACGTCGGCTGGGATGGCGACTGGATCAAGAACGCGAACGCTTTCTCGTTCACGACGGCGTATCCCGATTACAATTTGCCAGAGCTAGCGAGCTACGCGCACTCCAAGGGCGTGAAGCTGATCGTCCACAACGAGACATCGGGCGGAATCGTGAATTACGAGCGGCAGATGGAGGCTGCTTACGCCCTCTATCACTCACTCGGACTCGACGCGATCAAGTCAGGCTACGTCACCGATACGACGCCTGAGGGCAACTCGCATCACTCCCAGTTCATGGTGCGGCACTACCGTCATGTGATCGAGACTGCTGCGAAATACCACATCATGATGGACGTGCACGAGCCGATTCATGATACGGGCGAGCGGCGCACATACCCGAACATGATGAGCAGAGAAGGCGCGCGCGGTCAGGAATACAACGCCTGGGGGGGCGAAGGTGGGAACCCGCCCGAGCACGAGACGAATCTCTACTTCACGCGACTTCTCGCGGGGCCGATGGATTTCACGCCGGGCATATTCGATCTGCTGATCGAGCGTGGGACCGGGCGGCCGCGCCGTGCCGAAGAGCCGCACCCGAGAACGACGCTTGCCAAACAACTCGCGCTGTACGTCGTGATTTACTCTCCGCTGCAGATGGCGGCCGATCTCCCCGAGAACTACGTCGGCAAGCCCGCATTCCAGTTCATTCGCGACGTCGCGGTCGATTGGGAGACGAGCAAGACGATCGACGGCAGAATCGGGGACTACGTGATTGTCGCTCGCAAGACTAAGAACAGCGACGATTGGTTCCTCGGCGCTATCACGGATGAGGAAGGGCGCACCTTCAACGTTCCACTCAACTTCCTGACGCCGGGACGCAAGTACACGGCCGAGATCTACGCTGACGGCCCGGGGGCGAGCTGGGTCAACAATCCTTTGCCGGTCAGTATCTCCAGGAGAATTGTGGACTCGAGTACGAATCTGAATGTCGTGCTGGCGCCAGGCGGCGGGCAGGCGATTCGCTTTACGCCTGCGAAGTAACTCGCGGTGGGGATGAGACGCGCAGCGCTTGCTGCGGCCGCGCTCGTGCTAGCGGCATGCGAACGCTCGCAGCCCACACCCGCCTCGCCTCCGCTCTTCGAGTTGCTCAAGCCCGAGG
>DASWCI010000396.1:0-2637 GCA_036390195.1 Gemmatimonadaceae bacterium | reverse complement strand
CAGTGCTTTCGCGACCTTGAGGAGGTCGCCGTCATCCGGCTTCATGAGCCGCCGGCGCTTGATCTCACGATCCAGTATCTCTCGACCCAGTTTGATCGAGGTCGTGTGTTCCTCAATGCGAAGGCGCTGACGAATCTTGTGACGCGCCCTGCCAGTCCTGACATGCGCCAGCCAGTCTCTGCTCGGTTTTGCTGACGGTGACGTGATGATCTCGACTGTCTCCGAGTTTTTCAGCTCCCGGGCCAGGCTCGCGATCCGGCCGTTGATGCGCGCCCCCTGACAATGGAGACCGACTTCCGTGTGTACGGCGAAGGCAAAGTCGATCGGCGTCGCGCCCTTCGGCAGCTGAATGACGTCGCCGGTTGGCGTGAAGACGAAGATCTCGTCCTGATAGAGATCGAGCTTCAGGAACTCCAGGAATTCGTCGGGAGTTTTTGCATCGAGCTGGAGCTCCAGCACCTGTCTGAACCACTGAAGCGCGCGGTCCAGCTCGTCAGCGCTCCTCGAATCTTCCTTGAACCGCCAGTGCGCCGCGATTCCGTACTCGGCGGTGCGATGCATCTCGCGCGTGCGGATCTGGATCTCGAACAACTGCCGGTTTGGACCGAAGACTGTGGTGTGGAGCGACTGATATCCGTTTGATTTCGGCTGGGCGATGTAGTCCTTGATGCGCTCCTGCAGCGGCGTGAACTGATCGTGGATGACGCCAAGCGCGTGATAGCAATCGGGCACGCTGTTGACGAGGACCCGCACGGCAAGAAGGTCATAGATCTCTTCGTAAGGCTTGTCCCACTTCTTCATCTTTTTGTAAATCGACCACAGATGCTTGGGACGACCCGTCACCTCGACGTTGACGATTCCTGTCTTTCGGAGGTGCGCCTCGAGCGGCTCCTTCAACTGTGCGATCGCTTTTTCCCGCTCGGCGCGGCGGGTCGAGACTTTCTTGGCGAGTACCTTGTACTCCGATGGCTCCAGGTGTTTGAAAGCCAGGTCCTCCAGCTCCCACCGCACTCGCGCCATACCAAAGCGATGCGCGAGCGGCGCATACAGGTCGCGCGTCTCGGTGGCAATGCGCTTCTGCCGGTCCGCGGGCAGGAACTCGAGAGTGCGCATGTTGTGGAGTCGATCTGCGAGCTTGATCAGAATGACGCGCGCATCCCTTGCGATCGACAGCAGGAGCTTGCGGTAGTTCTCGACCTGTCGTTCCTGTGAGGAGTTGAGCGGCAGGTGCCCGATCTTCGTCAGCCCGTCGACGATCTCGGCGATCTCCTTACCGAACTCGGCCTCGATGTCGTCGACGGTAACGGCCGTGTCTTCAACTACGTCGTGGATCAACCCACTTGCGACCGTAGTCGAATCCAACTGGAGGTCGACCAGAATCTTTGCGACTTCGACGCAATGCGAGACGTACCTGTCTCCAGACAGGCGTTTCTGACCCTCGTGAGCGCGCTCGCTGAAACGATAGGCGCGCACGAGCAGATCCCGGTCTAGCCGCTCCGGGAGCCCCTCCTGAAGCCAGGATGGCAGCGTTTCCTTCTCTTTGATTGCGCCTGCCGTCACAACAGTCCCGCCTCCGCAAAGCTTATGTAACGACCCCTACCGATAATAACGTGATCCTGCACGGGTATGTCGAGTACTTTGCCAGCCTGCACGAGCTGCTCAGTTACTACCCTGTCGTCGGGCGATGGTGTCGGATCCCCGCTCGGATGGTTGTGCACGAGAATGATTGCCGCCGCTCTCTCCGCGATCGCTTCCCTGAACACTTCACGCGGATGTACGAGCGACGAGTTGAGAAGCCCGCGGGTTACCGTGATGTCGCGCTCGAGTCGGTGCTGTGAATCGAGCACGGCGACGTGAAACTCTTCGACCGGAAGGTCCTCCAGGCGCTGGGCAAAGATCTCGTAGACATCGCGCGGCCAGCGCACTGGCGCTCCTTCCTGCCTCTCTTCCGCGGCCATGCGTCGCCCCAGCTCGAGCGCCGCGTGTATACCAACCGCACGAGCCGTTCCGACGCCCCTTACGCTGGTGAGAGTGGCGACGGGCTGCGTCGCGAGCAGCCGGAGCGAGCCTCGGCAGCTGGAAAGTATCTCCTGTCCGATCCCAAGCGCCGAGCGGCCCTCTGATCCACTCCCCAGCAGAATCGCGAGGAGCTCGCTAGAGCTCAAGGCCTGGGCGCCGTGACTGCGCAGCCGTTCACGCGGCCTCTCCGCCGCTGGAAGTTCTCTGATGGTCAATGCCAATCCCTCCTCCTTGTTCTCGGGAGAGAGATTGTCGCGCCGCGGCAGCGCGCAAGCGGCACCTGTCATCGGCGAATATCATCCGCGCGCTGCCGCCTCACCATCCACAGAACCGAAGCAGGGAGCTTCAAGCTTTGCAGCCTATTAGGCACAAGCTTTTTCCGGCGGCGTAAGGAATCCGCAAGAACCAGCTTCGTGCGTATCTTCGAACGCCTGTATGGAAGCTTGTAGCTAAACAGCTTCAGTACAGTAGCTCGCAGCTCCCTGCTTCGGTCCTGTGGATGCCAGTCGCAGCGCCGAGATCTCGAACTAAAGATTCGCGCCGTGGCACTTCTTGAACTTCTTACCCGACCCGCACGGGCACGGATCATTCCGCCCGACGTTGCTCCAATCTTTCTGA
>DASWCI010000395.1:0-6872 GCA_036390195.1 Gemmatimonadaceae bacterium | reverse complement strand
GGCTTGAAGGAGAAGGTGCTGGGAGCGCATCGCGCTGGAATCAAAACCATCATCATCCCGAAGGACAACGAGGCGGATATCGAGGATGTGCCGGAGGATGTGCGCAATACGCTCGAATTCCACCCAGTGGAGACACTAAGCGAGGTGCTGGACATTGCCCTCGTACCGACGGCGCCGGGAGAGCAAGCCCGGCCGTTGGAGATCAAAGAGGTCGCGTAGTCACTTAACTGCAACCGAAGACTACCGGCTAGGCGCTGTGGGCGGGCCGGCTGAGGGCTACGGGCAAAGCAGAAAAAAAAGGGGAGCGTAATGGCTCCCCATTTTGTTCTCACAATCGGAGTCCGCTACATAGCCGGACTCCGGAAGGTCTCAGAAGATAATTGGCCCCCAAGCGAAGATCTTCCACGGATCGGCCTTCAGCGGCGCCGGCTCCGTTCCTTCGACGAAGTACTCAGTGTAGCGCCGATCCGGCGGCGTCTGATCGGTCGCGAGCTCGCCCGTCGCGCGGTCGAAGTCACCATAAATCACACCGATCGGAGGAGCCCACTGTTCCGCCTGACGTGAGGTGAGAATTTCAGGCTTCGAGGCGTAATAGCGCGCGACCATTTTGCCCCACACCGGGGCGGCCAGCGAACCGCCAGCAGCTCCGCTCGCGATCGGCGTTGGTTTGTCGAAGCCGAGCCAGACTCCCGCGACGAGATCGGGAGTGAGGCCGATGAACCACACATCGGAGTTGTCGTTCGTCGTTCCAGTTTTTCCGGCGACGGGTATCGAGGCTGGGAGATAGCGCCGGATGCTCGACGCGGTACCTCGCTCGACGACATCGCGCATCATGTCGCGTACGACATAAGTGGCGCGCGGATCGAGCGCGGGCGCCAGCGCCGTCACCTCACGCAATAAGACGACTTTCCGATTTCTGTCTTCAACACGGTATATGAAGCGTGGCTCTACCGGGGTACCAAGATTCGCGAAAGTCGTGTATGCGGCCACGAGATCGAGCGGCTGTACCACCGACGCGCCGATCGCGCTCGAAGGAACCGGTGCGATCTTCGAGCTCAGCCCCATCCGGCGCGCGAGTGTCGCGATCGAGTCCATTCCGAGTTTCTGCCCGAGCTGGACCGCGACGACGTTGCGTGATTTGGCCAGGGCATCACGGAGGGTAAGCGCTCCCAGATATTGTCCGTCAGAGTTTTCCGGACTGTAAACCGTGCCGTTGGGAAGATTGATCGCGAGCGCGGTATCCTGGAAAATCGTGTTCGGTGTGATGCTGTCGGCGATGGCGAGGGCGTACACAATTGGCTTGAACGATGATCCCGGCTGGCGCATACCATCAACCGCTCGGTCGAATTGCGAATCGCTGTAATCACGCCCTCCGACGAGCGCTCGAACATCGCCGGAGGTCGGATCGAGCGCCACGACCATTCCCTGCAGATAATCGGTATTTCGGCCCGGCCCCCCTTTCGATCGCGCCGTTGCGCTCGACGTGTACTTGGGATGCGCGTAGTCTGGCTGCGACTCGACGGCCGCAGTCTCCTCCTGCAATGCGCTCGTTGCCGCATTCTGAAGAATTGGATCGAGGCCCGTGTAGATCCGATACCCGCCTTGCGCGACCGGAATTCCAGCACGCGTCGCCTGAACGCGAACGACGTCAACGAACCAGGGCGAGTACGCCGAGTAGCCGCCGTTTGGCGACGTAACGAGCCGAGCTGCCTGCGCCGCCTTTGCCTGCGAAGGCGTGATGTAGCCCTGATCGGCCATGAGCGACAGCACGATGTTCCGGCGCTGTCGAACGCGGTCAGGATACTTGAGCGGGTCGTAGAGCGCCGGTCCCTTCGGCATCGCCGCGAGGGCCGCTGCTTCGGCCAGAGACAGCCGCGACGCGCTCTTGCCGAAATAGTGACGTGCCGCGCTTTCGACTCCGTACCAACCGTGTCCGAACGGGATCTGATTGAGATATGCCTCGAGTATCTGCTCCTTGCTGTAGTGTTTCTCCATCTCGCGCGCCGCTGCTTGCTCTCTCAACTTTCGGCCGAGGCTCAGGTCGGTGCGATCGATCAGGGTGGGATGCATGTTGCCAACGAGTTGCTGCGTGATCGTGCTCGCGCCGCGACGCTCTCCAAAAATGTTGTCCTTCAGCGCGCCGGCGATGCCGACGACATCGACCCCATCGTGCTGGTAGAAGCGGTGGTCCTCCACGGCAATGAACGCTTGTGGCAGATACTTCGGCAGCGATTTGATCGACACGCTGGTGCGGATCTCCTTTCCGATCTCGCCGATGAGCGTTCCGTCGCGTGCCAGGACGAGTGATGCCTGCGGCATCGGGACGATCGTCCAGGGCTCGGTGTCTGGGGTGGTCGGTTGCTGCGCAGCCACCAATGCCGGCGTAAACAGAAGCAGCGACAGCATTAGAGTTCGCAAGAGTTGATTGTGCCTCTGCGCTATGGCAACTTCAGATAGATGGATCGCTCTATTCATGTCGTCGTAGTTCAGTTCAAGCCGCGAAAGGGCGACTATGCTTCCAACCTCGCCCGTTTGGCCGGCATTTTCTCACAAATCGACTCCCTTGATCCGCGTCCCGACGTTGCGGTATTCGCTGAAACCGCGCTGACAGGATACTTCGTTGAAGGGGGAGTACGCGATGTCGCCTTGACCGCTGGCGCTTTCGCGCGCGATCTGCACGCGCAGTACGCCTCGGCAGTTACTACACCGCGGACACTCGATGTGTGCATTGGGTTCTACGAGGTGTGGAACAACGCCTTCTATAATAGTGCGCTCTATGTGACTCTGGGGCCGGATGGGCCGGTGATCCGTCACGTTCATCGCAAGCTCTTCCTGCCCACTTATGGGCTTTTCGACGAGGAAAGATTCGTCGATCGCGGATTCGAAGTTCGGGCCTTCGAGACGGAGTGGGGACGTACGGCCATGCTGATCTGCGAGGATGCGTGGCACAGCCTCACCGGAACTGTCGCCGCGCTGGACGGCGCAACAATGCTTTTCGTCCTTTCTGCATCGCCGGCACGGGGAGTGTGGCCGCGCGAGGACGAGGGACCAGTTCCCGCCAACCTGAAACGCTGGGAGCGTCTCGCGCGCGACATCGCTGAAGAGCACGGCGTATTCGTCGCGCTCGTGAATCTGGTCGGCACTGAGGGCGGCAAAACTTTTTCGGGCGGATCGATCATCTGCGGGCCGCACGGGGATGTTCGCGCGCGCGCACCGTTGTGGGACGAGACGATGATGACCATCTCGCTCGATCCGCAAGACATTACGCGGGCACGATCTGACGTGCCGCTCCTTACCGACCTGCAGACGATGATGCCGCACCTGATGCGCACTGTCGATCGGATCCAGGCGGGTGAGCGCTTTGTCCTGTCGTACGACGACGCTCCAACCGACGGCGGACCACTGACTCCAGTCGGCAGCGAAGCGGATGGGGAGCGTGCTGACGCGCCGTCGACGGAAGAGACAGCGCGCCGTCCCAGCGATGAAGCAAGGCGCTCAAAAGAAGCTTCGCGCGCAACCCGGACGCAGGCCGCAAAGCGATCAACGGCGAAGGCGACCGCGAACGCGAGCCGCAATGGCAGCGAGCCGCTCCCAGTGCTGCGCGCAGCCGACTCCCATGCCGGACCTCCGCCGCTCGAGATCGATCCGGAGCTCACCTCCGGCTGGCTCGTTTCTTTTCTTCGGGAGGAATTCGAGCGACGTGGATTCGAGAAAGCAGTCATTGGCCTCTCAGGCGGCGTTGATTCGGCAGTAACGGCGTACCTGTCAGCGGAGGCTCTGGGAAAAAACAACGTGCTCGCTGTCCGGATGCCCTATCGCACGTCGAGTCCGGATTCCCTCGCGCACGCCCAGCTCGTGATCGACAACCTAGGCATTCCGTCCCGCACGATCGACATCTCGCCGGCGGTCGACGGCTATCTCACTCACGAGCCAGAGGCTGATCCGGCTCGCCGTGGAAATGTGATGGCGCGCGAGAGGATGATTGTCCTGTTCGATCAATCGGCCAAGTCCCGCGCGTTGCCAGTCGGTACCGGCAACAAGACGGAGAGACTCCTTGGTTATTTCACCTGGCATGCTGACGACTCGCCGCCCATCAACCCGCTCGGCGATCTTTTCAAGACGCAGGTCTGGCAGCTCGCGAAGTTCCTGGGCGTCCCTGACGTAATTGTCGGCAAGCCAGCGTCAGCCGATCTGATCGAGGGTCAGACAGACGAGGGAGATTTCGGAGTCAGCTACGCCGAAGCCGACAAAATCCTGAACTGGCTGGTGAGTGGATACAGCCCAGCCGCCCTCGCGGCGCGCGGATTTGATCCCAACAAAGTGGAGCTCGTCCGAAAGCGGTTAGCTGGAACACACTGGAAGAGAAAGCTCCCAACAGTGGCGCTCCTCAGCCCGACTGGCATCGGAGAATCGTACCTCAGACCCGTCGATTACTAATCACTGCTGCGCCTGGCAGGATCCGCCACTGAAGGCAACGGTCGGCGGCATGCGAAATTCGCACGTAGAGACGATGTGATACCTCGTGTTGTAATCGCGCTCCGCCTGCCCGACCGCATCGAGCTTGCGGAACAGCGCAGCCGAATCGGTGCTGAGGGAGCAGTACACTAAATAGTAGCGCGGGCCTCCGCACGCCCTCGACCCGACGGCCGCGGTGCGACATTGCGCAATCGAGGAGCAACCTTCGGTCTTGACCAGGGCTTTTGCTTCATTCTCGAGCGCAACGATTTGCGCCCAATCGGCTTTCTGGTCGCCGGTAAGTACAATCTTGTCTCCGCCAGGCTCTGATGGAGTGCCCGGAGCTCCTTGCGAGCAGCCAACAAAGATCAACGTCATCGCCAAAGAACGAACACATCTCGCGAGCACACCGCCTCCTCGTGGTGGGGTCGCTGACGATGCGGCACGAAGCCGGCCAGTTCTGAAGAAGGGCTTCATACGATAGCTTGTCCGGCGCGCGATCTGCTATTTTTTGGACTACAGCTCCCTCCCTGACCCGGCCGCGCCGGAGGATCATGGCCACCCGAACGCTCCCAGATCGCAAGTCATCACCAGGATCGCCAAGTGCCCGGCTTTCGCCCCAGCAACTGGTTGCGGCCTATCGCAACATGCTGCTGTCACGCCGTTTAGACGACAAAGAGGTACAGCTCAAGCGGCAGAACAAGATCTTCTTTCAAATCTCGGGAGCAGGCCACGAAGCCGTTCTCACGGCAGCGGGAATGATTCTCAAGCCGGCGTATGATTGGTTCTATACCTACTATCGCGATCGAGCGCTCTGTCTCGAGCTCGGGGTCACGCCCGCCGAGATGCTTTACGAAGCAGTTGGGGCGGCAGTCGATCCAGCTTCCGGCGGCAGACAGATGCCGAGCCACTGGGGACACAAAGCGTACAACATCGTGTCGGCCTCCTCACCGACTGGAACGCAGTTCCTCCAGGGGGTCGGCTGCGCCGAGGCGACGCTTCGCGCCAAGTTGTTGAACATCACCGAGGGTTTTCAGCGCGACGAAGTGGTTCTGATCTCGACTGGAGAGGGACAGACCAGCGAGGGGGAGTTTTGGGAATCGCTCAACACGGCAGCGAATCTGAAGCTGCCGGCGGTCTATTTGGTGGAAGACAACGGCTACGCAATCTCGGTCCCGGTAGAGGTGAACACAGCCGGCGGCAATATCTCGAAGCTCGTTCGCTCCTTCCCAAATTTGTACGTGGAAGAAGTCGACGGATGTGACCTCCTTGCCAGCTACGATGCGATGGACCACGCGGTGGAATACGCGCGGCAACGGAAAGGTCCATCTCTCGTTCACGCTCATGTGATTCGCCCGTACTCGCATTCGCTGTCGGATGATGAGACGCTGTACCGCCCGCCCACCGAACGCGAAGCCGACGCGGCCCGCGATCCAGTGACGAAGTTCCCGAAGTGGCTCGTCAAGCAGGAGTACGCAACCGAAGACGAAATCAAGCGGATCCAGGAAGAGGTGGACGCGATCGTCCTTGCCGCGACCGATGATGCGCTGGCGCAGCCGCAGCCGGGGCCAGAAACCGTTTACTTCGGTGTGTACTCCCCCGACGTAGATCCAACAGGGGAACAGTTCGATACGGAGGACGATCCGCAATTCTCGGGTGAGCCGACGACGATGGTCGATCTTCTCAATGCCTGCATGAAGGACGAGATGCGGCGCGACAAGAAAATTCTCGTCTTCGGTCAGGACGTTGCCGATGTCTCGCGGGAGGAAAATCTCGGCAAGGTCAAAGGCAAGGGCGGGGTTTTCAAGGTCACCTGGGGACTACAGAAGGAGTTCGGGGGCGCGAGAGTCTACAACTCACCACTGGCGGAAGCGAACATCGTCGGCCGCGCAATCGGGCTCGCGGCCCGCGGATTCAAGCCGGTCGTCGAGGTGCAGTTCTTTGACTACATCTGGCCTGCTTACATGCAGTTGCGAGATGAGCTCGCTACGATGCGCTGGCGCTCGAACAACAATTTCTCCGCGCCGGTAGTAGTGAGAACGACTTACGGCGGATACATCCGCGGCGCGATTTATCACTCACAGACGGGAGCTTCGATCTTTACGCACTGCCCTGGCCTGCGCGTAGTGTGTCCGTCGACGGCGCTCGATGCGAACGGCCTTTTGCGCACGGCAATCAGGTGCGACGACCCGGTGATGTTTCTGGAGCACAAACATCTCTATCGGCAGACCTACAACAAATCGGCCTATCCGGGTCCCAACTTCATGATTCCCTTCGGCAAAGCGAAGGTGGTGCGCGAAGGCACGGACGTTACTGTTGTGACATACGGCGCGACTGTTCAGCGGGCGATTACCGCGGCCAATGCAGTTGCCGACGCCGGAATCTCGGTAGAGGTAATCGATCTCCGCACTCTGAGC
>DASWCI010000394.1:0-14103 GCA_036390195.1 Gemmatimonadaceae bacterium | reverse complement strand
GAAGCTTAGCAGCCTCTTAGCTCGCAGCTTCAGCACAGGCATTAGAGTGCGCGCGAAAGCAGCTTTCGCGGACTCATTGTGCTGCCGGAAAAGCTCTCAGCTAGAAAGCTCCAAAGCTTAAAGCTCCCCGCTTCAGTTTTGTGGATGTTCAATTCTCCGCTGGGTCTCGACGCTGCGCTACTTGAGCCCCTTGGTCAGCAGAAGAATCAGCTCTTCGTCGGTGAGCCCTTCGAGCGCGCCAACCGGAAGATCCATCGCGACCTCGCTGCCATCATCGCACTTGAACGCGACCGTCACGCTTGCAGGCTTCACCCTCCGGTCAGGAAGGCCGCCGGGCCTCGCTGTTTCGAACGCACTCCAATCCAGGCCCGCACGATCGGTGAAACGACGCATTAATAACCCTCCGACGCATTCCTGCACGCCATGGATTTGGGAAAAGCCCAGATCAGCGGCGCTGCCTAGATAGACTCACAATCTGTTCCACTTGCTCCTGCTGAGTTAGACCGGTCGTGTCGATTACGACGGCGTCGGCAGCGGTAACCGTCTGCCGAGCATCCCGGGCGTCCCTCTCGTTGATCCGTATAGTCTCGTCGTCGAGCATTTGTTCCGAGGGCGGAGTCCCACGCTGTCGTAGCCTCCTCGCCGCTCGCTCGCGTGAGTCGGCGACGAGAAAGATTTTGAGATCAGCGTCGGGAAAAACCACCGTGCCCATGTCGCGCCCGTCGACTACAACGTCGCTCGATCTGGCCGCGTCACGAACCTTGTCGTTAACCCATGTGCGCACGCGTTGCATTTGAGCCACGCGCGAAACGTTGCGCGTCACGTGCGGGCCCCGGATCTCCTCTTCAATCGCGTGTCCGTCGAGCACAGGATAGAACGAAGTGCGCGCCGCGCGCAGTTCCACGGGCCGCGCCGCATTGAGCACTGCCTCTTCCGTCCACTTTGATGCATCCTTTTCCGCGCGCAGCATGGCGGCGGTCGCGGCGCGATAAAGAGAGCCAGAGTCGACGTGCAGGAATCCGAGCTTCTCAGCCACCAATTGGGCGGTGGAGGATTTTCCCGACGCCGCCGGACCATCGATCGCGATCACAGACGTCCGTCGGATCATGCTACTACCACCCGGCGAAGATCTTCCCAGAACCCTGGATAAGAAACGGCGACACACTCCCGACTCATTACCGAAATGCGATTGCCGGTAGCCGCTGACAGTACCCCGAACGCCATTGCAATACGGTGGTCGCCGCGCGGTTCGACAATACCGGATATCGGGCGACGTGACACGTGAACGCTCAATCCATCGGGAAGCTCCTCTACATCCGCCCCAACAGCGCGAAGGTTTTGCACCACCGTGCTGATGCGATCGCTCTCCTTGACCCGGAGCTCCGCGGCACCTGTGATCTCGAGCTCTATACCAGCGGCGGCCGCGACACAGGCAAGTAGCGGCAGCTCGTCGATCAACGCTGGAATTTCCGTCTCGGTGATGCGGATGCTTCTGAGCGGCCCGGGACGAACCCGAAGCGTTCCGACTTCTTCACCCGCCCTGATCAGGCTCTGCGCTTTCTCGACCTGTGCGCCCATGCGGATCATCGCCTCGAGAAAACCGGTGCGCGTCGGGTTGAGACACACATCGGTGAGCGTCACCTCTCCGTCGCTCGCGAGCGCACCAATCGCGATGAAGAAGGCCGCCGAGGATGGATCCGCCGGGATTTCCAATTCGATCGGGTCGAGGCGCTGTGTCGGCCTCAGACAAACCTGGTTCCCATCGTTCTCCACGTCGGCGCCCATGGCGCGCAACATTCGCTCGGTGTGGTCGCGCGACCGCGATTTCTCCGTCACTCGCACCTCGACTCCTGAGACCAGGCCGGCGACCAGAATTGCGCTTTTCACCTGCGCGCTCGATGCCTGCGTGTCCCAATCGATGCTTCGCAGATCGACACCACGCACGGTCATCGGCAGCCCGTCACCGTGCTCGAAATCGAACTGCGCTCCCATGTATGTAAGAGGCTCGGCGATGCGCTTCATCGGGCGCCGACTGAGGCTCTCGTCACCCTCGAAGCGCGCCGAAACTGGATGTCCGGCGACTACTCCGGCGACGAGTCGCGCGGTCGTTCCACTGTTCCCGCAGTCGAGGGTGCGACGCGGCTGTCGAAGACCGCGAAGTCGGGATCCCTTCATTCGAATTTCGTTCGACAATGGCGGAACCGCCGCTCCCAGCGCACGCAACACTTCCGCGGTCGAGCGTACATCCTCGGACTCCAAAATTCCGCGAATGCGCGACTCACCCTCAGCCAGCGATGCAAGGATGAGTGCACGGTGAGAGATCGACTTGTCGCCCGGCACTCGAATGGTGCCGGATACCTTCAGCGGAGCCAAGATTCAAGCGCCGTTGCGGCGTCGGTTTTCTCGTCGCGGTATTTAACAATCACCGGAGTCTGCAGTGAAATTCCCTGACTCTGCCCCCAATCACTCTTTACCGTTCGAGCGCCAGGGACCACTACTGCCATCTCTGGTATCACAAGCGGCTTGCCCCTTTCGGCACGATGCACGATCTGTCGCTCGAGATCATAGACCGGCGTGCCCCTCGTCAGCACTACGCCGGCCCCGATCACGGCTCCGCGTCGCACCACAGTCCCTTCGTAGATTCCGCAGTTGCCGCCGACGACGACGTCGTCTTCAACAACTACCGGCGATGCGTTAACGGGCTCGAGCACGCCGCCGAGCTGCGCCGCTGCGCTGAGGTGAACCCGCTCTCCCACCTGGGCGCAGGAACCGACGAGCGCGTGTGAGTCGATCAGGGTCGCGGCGCCGACATGTGCGCCGACGTTTACGTACATCGGCGGCATGCACACGACGCCTTTGGCGACATACGCGCCGCGCCTGATGCTGGAACCGCCCGGGACAATACGAATCCCGTTGTCCAGACCCAACGGCCGCGGGGGATACGTATCCTTGTCGAAAAACGAGAAGGTGACACCGCGCGCTCCCGAGAGGGACATGTCGATCATTCCGCCGACCCGAAAGCCGAGCAGGATCCCGCGTTTCACCCAGGGAACCGCGCGCCATTCTCCAGTCACCGGATCTTTTTCTGCGGCTCTGACGCTTCCTGCTTCGAGTGCATCGAGAAGTCGCGCGATAACGGTACGCGCGTCCTCAGGGAGTTCCTTGCCTGCGGGTGTGGCCGCTAGTGCATCGATGCGCTGCTCGATCTGATGAATACCTGGTGCGCTCACGCAGTAAGCGCCCCGACCGATACGAGAGCCGCGCGGACCGTCGCCTCGAACTTTTCGGCAAGTGGAACAAGCGGCAAACGAAGGACGTTCGCCATTCTGCCCATCATCGCCAGCGCTGCCTTCGCCGGTATTGGATTGGGCTCGACGAATGCGGCCGCGGTCCATTCGGCGAGTCGATGATGGATGACGCGCGCCGCCTCGTAGTCTCCCGCCGCGCAAAGCTCTGTCAGCTGGGCGACGAGCTGTGGCGTGGCGTTCGACGTGACCGAGATCACGCCATCTCCTCCGTCGGCCATCACCTGCAGGGTCACAGGATCGTCGCCAGAAAGCACTGAGAATCGCGCCGGACGATGCCTGATGATCTCGCCGATCTGCGCCAGATTGCCGGACGCCTCCTTTACCGCAACGATATTCTCGTGCTCTGCGAGCTCCAGCGTAGTAGCAGCTTCGATGTTGCTCGCAGTGCGGCCAGGCACGTTGTAGACGACGATCGGCGTCTGAACAGAGTCGGCAATTGCACGAAAGTGGGCGACGATTCCGCGCTGCGGCGGTTTGTTGTACATCGGCGAAGCATGGAGCAAGTGTGTCGCGCCGGCGGATTCCATCTCGCGCGACAGTGCTATCGCTTTCTTCGTGTCGTTCGAGGCTGCTCCCGCAACTACTGGGACTCGCCCGGCGGTTTGCTCGACCGTTATCTCGACCACGTGTCGATGCTCGTCGACGGTCATCGTCGCGGCCTCGCCCGTCGAGCCACAGGGAACCAGGAAGTGGACCCCACCAGCGATCTGCCAGTCGACGAAGGAGCGCAGAGAGCGCTCGTCGATCTCGCCGGACTTGGTGAAGGGCGTGACGAGCGCGGTTCCACAGCCGGCGAGTCGCTGCGAGTTCATCCTTTAAATGTATGCGGCGCTCGGCGCGGAGAGCGAGCCTGCCTTAGATGCCTCGCTGCTTCACGAAAACGATGTTCGGCGCTCCGACTCCCTTGATGAACAGCTCCGCAGTCCATCCGACTTCCGCGATCAGCGAGTCTGCTTTGATCAGAAGCTGATGCATGTCGTGCGAGCGATCGGGCAGGCCTTCATCCTCGCGAAGCAGAATGTGGTCCCCCGAGACGGTGTAAGTACCGACATTCGTCTCCCGAGGATCCGCCTTTCCGTCGATGGCTTTGTCGAGGGTAAACTTGTAGCGGCGGTCGGGGCTTAGATCGAGCCGGGCCGAGAATTGCCACGGCTTCTTGAAGGTCGAGCCACGGGCGGCGTAGACGTAAGATCCCGGCAGGGTCGGCGGAACTGGGTCCGATCCCGAGGCGCCTCGACATGCGCCGGCAATAAAAACCGCCACGGTGGAAATCAGGAGGAAGCGTAGCAACATGTTTTTCATTACGAAGCGGACATTTCCAAGTTTCATACCGCGTGTGCGACCGGTTACTTGCGGGTGGGAAGCTCGAGCACGTCACGCATCGTGAAGATGCCCTGTTTGCCGATGAGCCAGTCCGCCGCTTTCAGCGCGCCCTCGGCGAAGACACGGCGATCCCTTGCCTCGTGTCTGAGCAACAACTGCTCGAAGGTTCCGTCGAACACGACCTCGTGCGTTCCGGGCACCGATCCGGTTCTTACGCTCGTAGTGGGTATGGGTCGCTCGAGCGCGTCGCTTGCTGCCTTCGCGATAGCGATCGCGGTTCCCGACGGAGCGTCTTTCTTTTTGGTGTGGTGCGTTTCGACGATGTGCGCATCAAAATCCTCGAGCGTGCGCATCAGAATGCCGGCATAACGTGCGAGCTCGATCAGCACGTTGACTCCGAGTGAGAAATTCGGGGACCACAGCAGGGAAGTTCCGGTCTCCTTCGCAATTCGCATCACTTCCGGCAGCGAGTCGTACCAGCCAGTCGTGCCGACGACCACCGGCACACCACTGCGAAGGCTAGCGACCACGTTTCCGACAGCAGCATCTGGCTGCGTGAATTCCACGGCGACCTCCGGGTCGCCGAGAGCGCTGGCGGTGATTCCCTTGCCTCCCGCGCTTTCCCGCTCACCGACGATGGCGGTGACCTTCCATCCTTTCTCGACTGCGAGTTGTCGGATGGCCTGGCCCATTTTGCCGTCGCCAATCACCGCGATTCTTCGCTCACTCATTTTCTCGCCTGCGAGAAAAAGGCGTCGTGCAGTCGCTCGATTGCCGGATTTAACTGATCTCCATCGACAATCACGGTAAGATTTATTCCAGTCGCGCTGAGCGACATCATGTGCACCTTGATTCCATCGAGAGCACCGATGGCGCGCCCCATCGCTGCGCTGTCCTCACTGATCGCTGCGCCCACAACGGCGACAATCGCTCGGTCGCGCTCGACTGAAACGTCGCCCAGCTGGGAGAGATCAACCACCAGCGACTCCAGTCCGGAAGGGTCGTCGACTGTCACCGAGACCGATATCTCCGAGGTAGCAACGACATCGACGGAAATACCGTTTCTCTCGAAGATTTCGAACACCCGTCTGAGAAATCCGCGCGCGAACAGCATCTTCGCAGCGGCTACCTTCACCAGTGTGATACCCGATTTGCCGGCTATCGCGCTCACCGCGCGGCGCGGGGCATCGAAGGTGATGCGCGTCCCCTTTCCGTTCGGATTGCGGGAATTGTAGATGTAGACCGGGATGCCCAGGCGCACGGCGGGCGCGATGGTATTGGGATGCAATACCTTTGCGCCGAAAGTCGCCAGCTCGGATGCCTCGTCGAAACGAATCTGCTCTATAAGCTTTGACCCTTTCACGACGCGAGGATCCGCCGTGAGCATGCCGTCAACGTCCGTCCAGATCTCGATCGCGTCTGCGCGTAGTGCCGCGCCAAGCAGCGAAGCGCTGTAGTCGGAGCCGCCGCGTCCAAGAGTGGTCGTGATTCCATCCGCAGTGCGGCCGATGAACCCTCCCATCACGGGCACCTTTCCATCGTGGATAAGCGGCAGCACCAGATCGCGAGCGCCTTCGGCAATTGCGTCTGTCTGTGGTTCGGCCGTCATGAAGTTGTTGTCGGTAATGAAAATCTCCCGCGCATCCAGGTACTCGGCCGGAAGACCCCGCAACCTGAAGAAAGAGGCGACCAGATGCGAAGAAAGCTGCTCGCCGAACGCTGCTATCGCGTCGAAGCTGCGAGGAGTGGCGTGACCGAGTACCGAAAGAGCTTCGGCCAAACTTGCCAGCTCGTCGAACGTAGCGCTCATCTCTGCCGCGACCTCCGCCGCTTCCGACGATGTGCCGAGGAGCTTCTCGCACTGCTTAAAATGCCGTTCGCGAAGCGTCTCGACGCCACGCAACGCACCGATCAGATGCCCCTTCGCTGACTGCTCGCCGATTGCGAGCAGCGAATTCGTCGCGCCGCCCAGCGCCGAGACGACAACTGCCGGTTGCCGATCGAGACGCCCTTTCACGATGTCGGCAGCGCGCTGGATTGCCTCTGCGTCCCCGACGGACGTCCCTCCGAACTTTACGACGATCACGCTGAGTCGAACGCGCCGTTCGAAGCGAGCAGCTCGGCGTTGAGCACGGACCCGCCCGCGGCGCCGCGAATCGTATTGTGGCCGAGAGCGACCATTCGCAGATCGAGAATGGCGTCGCGACGAACCCGTCCGACAGTCACTGTCATCCCTGCACCGGCGTTGACATCGCGCCTGGGCTGAGGACGATCCGGCGCGTCACTCACTATCAACGGGTGCTGCGGTCGCGTCGGGAGTCTGGTTGTGGAAGGCAGTCCTTCCCACGTGCGCATCGTTTCGATAGCGGCTTCGGGGGTTGGGGCCTCTTCGAATCCCACTGTCATGCAGATCGTGTGGCCATGTTCCACGGGCACGCGGTTCGTGTGCGCGCTTACCTTGAACGCCGCGCTGGTGACTTCACCATCCTCGAAACGCCCTAGCAATTTCAGCATTTCGCGCTCGAGTTTTGGCTCCTCGTCGACAATGTACGGAATAACGTTCCCGAGTATGTCCAGCGACGGTACACCGGGATAGCCGGCGCCCGAGACCGCCTGCATTGTCGACAGGAAAAGCTGCCGGATGCCGAACTTTTGATGCAGCGGCGCAAGCGCGACGGCGGCGACAGTCGCCGAACAATTGGCGTTCGTGACGATCGCCCCCGTCCAGCCGCGACGTTGTCGTTGGCACTCGAGGAGGCCAAGGTGATCGCCATTCACCTCGGGAATCACGAGCGGCACGTCAGGCTCCATGCGAAAATTCTTGGCATTGCTCAGCACGAACTTCCCGGCCCTGGCGAACGCCATTTCTACTTCACCCGCAACGGCCGCATCGAGTGCGGAGAAGACGATCGGAGCACTCACCACGCCGGGATCACACGCGATCACGCGTCGAGATTGTATCGTCGGCGGCGGGGTTGGCCCTTCCAGCCAGCGCGTCACTTCGCCGTACTTCTTCCCTGCCGAGCGCTCCGACGCCGCCAGCTCCGCGATCTCGAACCACGGGTGCTCCGCCAGCAGTCGCACGAACATCTGGCCAACCGCGCCTGTGGCACCGAGGACTGCCACGGGCCACTTGTCTTTGCGCTTTCCAGGAATCGGAAGCGGCATCGTCATCTGGCCAGGAGTGTTTTGGCGAGTCGCTCGTAGGTGTCGACGCTGCTTCTGAGCTCCTCGACATCGATGTACTCGTCAGTTGTATGCGCGACGTGGATCGAGCCGGGTCCGAACAACAGCGGCTCCCCCCAGTTCGAGAGAAGTGGAATGTCCGAGGTGTAGGCAACGGGGCCCGTCTCGAATCCGGGCACGGTCGCGAATCGCTGCGCTGGAATGTGGGAGCCAAATTCGACATCCGCGTGCCCCTTGGCCCAATCCAGCACCATCTTCTTGATCGGCTCGACATCGCCAACGAGTCGGAACATGATCTCCGCCTCCGCGTGCGCGGGAATGACGTTGGCCTCGGTGCCGCCTTTGATCGTTCCGATGTTGACCGTAGTTTCACCCAGCACTGGATCCGATGGAAGCGGCAGCTTTCGCAGTGTGGGCAGGAGCTCGAGCATCGGCTCGATCGCCGAACGACCGAGGTGTGGATACGCTGAGTGAGCTTCGCGGCCGCGGGTGCGGATCGTGACCCGCAGGGATCCCTTCGCGCCGCTTGCCAGCTTACTCTCCGTCGGCTCGCCGTTGATCAGAAAGCGACTTCTCGCTCGCAGATTATTGGCAGCGCGCGCGCCATCCGAGCCCTTTTCCTCTCCGACAAGGAAGAGGACGTCGATGCGCTTCTCACCATCGTTTACCAGACGGTCGGCAGTGACCATCATCGAGGCTGCAATCCCTTTCGCGTCCGACGAGCCACGTCCGAAAAGTCGTGTTCCTTCCAGGCGCGGAGGAACGAAAGGCGGCACCGTGTCGAGGTGGGTTGAGAACGTTACGCGGCCATCGCCTCCGGACCTCGAGCCCCAGATGTTCGCCCGACCCGGACTTACTTCCTGCAGCGTCACGTTCCAGCCACGCGCCACAAACCATCGCGACACGAAATCGACGACGGCCGCTTCAGAACCCGTTGTCGATTGAATCGCCAGCAATTCGGCGGCGAGCGAAACCACATCGGTCATGCGGGGAAGTTAGCGCGACTGGTGAACGGCGTCAGTACGATGCGGCCGATGATCGCGCGGGCGATCAAGGCCCACGCATTCAGTTCGTTGCGTCGAGCTGCGTGAAAGCCGACCGGCGGTCGCGATCGGTCAATGATGATTCGCTTGAAATAACTGGTGCACAGCGGGAAAAGACATGGGAGGGGAAAAGCGAAATTTGTGCCCGAAATGGGTTGCGCTCATGCTCCGCGATGGCTAATTTTCTATACCCGAATATGCGCCGAAGCTCCGGCGCGTAAGTGACGGAATCACAGGAGCTTACATTGCCACGAGTAAGGAGGAACCTCAACAGTAGGAGGAAGGAGAAAACGGAGGGGGCGAGAAAGGTCCGCATTCGGCCGATGGATCCCGTCGAGATGTGCGGAAAGGGAACGTCGGTGATGAAACTCTATCGCGTCGAAGAGACCACCGACCAAACCAGAATCCACCACCTCGTTTTTTTCGACCGGCACGGCTGGTATTGCGAGCACGGCAAACAGTGCGGTGCGGTGGGAGACGTGCAGAAATTCACCAGAAACAAACTTTAGCGACTAACAACGGATGGATGAGAGAATGATTGCAAGACAAGATGCCTACCTCGAGAAGACGGACGTATGGGCGAAGCTTTCCGCCCCACTACCAGCTGGTGTAATCTCCTGGCGACAGGATGGAAAAGTGACGGCGCGCGATGGCAAATATTTCGCGAGATTCGTCGCTTATATCGAAGCGAACACCGTCCGGGAGAGACTCGACGCTGTCGCTCCGGGCGAATGGGACCTCACGCTGGAACTGCTGGCGGTAATCGCCAGCGAGGATGGCGACGGGGCCCAGTACTCCTTCAAAGCGCGGCTCCAGATCCTCGGCGTGATTCGCGAGGATGTCGGAACTGGCCGCGATTACAAGCAAGCGTCAACCGACGCGTTCAAGAGAGCGGCGGTGAGATTCGGGATCGCCAACGAACTCTACGCGTACGAGCAGAACTGGGTCGAGATGGATGGCGACGGAAAATATGCCAAGCCCGTGGAGGATCCGCAGCTGGCTTACGTTCGGCGCTATGGTAAGCTCGGAGTTGTCTCCACCAACGGCGCAACGAACGGACAGAATGGAGTTGCTTCGCCTCCAACTTCCTTACTCACTGACATGGAAATCGTCAGCTGTCCCAAGTGCGGCGGCCGAGTGTGGGACAATCGGCTGACAAAGCGGAATCCGAAGGCCCCCGATTACAAGTGTCAGAACCGCTCGTGCGATGGAGTGATCTGGCCGCCAAAGCCGGTCGGCGACGTCAAGGAAGAGAAGAAAGCTGCGGCAACCTCCGCCCTGGTTGGTGGAGGCGAAGAGGAGCTTCCCTTCTAGGCCCGGCACAAGAAGAAAAAAAACGAGCAGCAATGCTCGTTTTTTTTTGTCGAGCCGTTACTTCTCGACAATCCCGGCGAACGAGGCCTAATCCCTCTTCGGAATAAGAAAGCTGCCGGCCAGCGGGTCGACCGAAACTGAAAGAGGAGTACCGGGGAGAAGTTCGCCGTCTGCCTGCGCGGGCATGTGGGGTATTGTTTCGACCCTGAAGTCGCGTCCCGACTTATAAAAGAGACACCGGTCGGGGCTGAAGTCCTTCCTCACCATGCGCCACAGAATCCTCAATGCGTCCCACAGACTATCAGGTGAGAAGACGCAGGCATTTAGAAGCCCGTCGTCGTGGGCAATTCCGTCACCGAAAGCGACCAGATTATTGAGCACTGCGCCGAAATTGGCGACGAGAATCGCCGAAGCGGATCGATCGTATACGGTGCCGTCGACCGTGAGGCGCAACCTGAATTTCTGGTTGCGTAGTACCGCTTTGTAACCGCCGATTACGTATGCCATGAAGCCGAAGCGCCGCTTCAATCGGGCCGGTGCCTCCGAGATCATGGTCGCATCGAGCCCGACTCCGACGCCAATGGCGAATCTTCGTCCATCGCCCAGTCGGCCAAGATCGAGCGTCGCTTCGTCGCCGTTGAGGAGCAGCGGTATCGCGCGGGCAGGGTTCAGCGGAATTCGAAGCGTTCGCGCCACAACGTTCGCCGTGCCCCCGCCCAGCACGCCGACTGGCGGTCCCTGATGCGCGAGTGCGCCGAGTACCTCCATCACCGTTCCGTCGCCGCCCAGCGTGAACACCGCGTCGTACTTATGAGCGTGATTCTTTGCGATCGTCCATGCATGTCCCGGCGCCTCGGTCAGCATGAGGTCGCAATCGACGCCTGCGTCGGCGAACGCCTTCAGCGCTTTGCGACGGATCCGCGTTCCGCGACGCGATGCAGGATTAACAATCAGAAGTACGCGCTCGATTCTTCTCGGCGCGAATCTCATCGCGGTGGCCGCGCTCATGCGCTGGACTCCAGGATCAGTTCGCCCTTCTTGGTTGATCGCGCAATGCAACAGAACGGGTGCGAGGACAGGCTACTACAAACTGAAGGTTGAAAACTGCAACTGAACGGCGCGAGGCGTCAGAAGCGTAGTTGCCAGCGATCTAGTTCACAACGCCGGGACTTCCCTCAGTGGCATTCCCAGCACAGGCAGCTGCTTGTACGCTGAATCGCGCCGGATAAGTCAGGGCGTTGTGAACTAACGACCTGGCATCTGTGCCACTGACAACTCGCACCCGTTCAGTTTGCAGTTATCGTCTTCATAGTTCGAAGCCTGGCTGATGCTCGGGGCGGGGATCGAACCCGCATGGGAGTTTATCCCAAGGGATTTTAAGTCCCTCGCGTCTACCGATTTCGCCACCCGAGCGACAGAAAAACGAGCCAGCCTCTACACTGCCCGCAAGCGGGCGCCCTTTGGGGCAGCGACCGCGCCGATTCCGAAGAGAGACGAAGCGGGAAACGGGATTCGAACCCGCGACCCCAACCTTGGCAAGGTTGTGCTCTACCAACTGAGCTATTCCCGCGGACGTGTAAAAACTACGGGCGAAAAACGACGCTAACAAGCGCCACACGTCGCGGCGCTCACGCTCCAGAAAACCCAAGTTGACAAAACGTCGAGCGCAATGATAACGTCTCCCCGCCGGCGGACGTCCCTGACTCAGACGAACGCCCTCCATGTGTCTTCACACCGTGCGGAGAACCTATGCGCCGTCCTCTGGTCAGCGTTTCCACCGTAGCACTGGCATTCATCGCGATTTTCGCCGAGCCGGCAAGCGCGCAGCGCGTGCTCGGCGTTGGTGACGACGCCCTGGTGCTTCCCCGGGGTGTGTTCCGATTCCGGACCCTCGGACAGTGGACCTGGTTCAACGAGCGCTACGGCATGGATACACCCGGCCGTCCGAATGGTGCTCTCGAGCCGCTCGGTATCGATTTCACTCTCGATACCATCGGCGTCAAACAGTTCCCGAACCTCCGCAGCCTGCAGGCTGGACTGCAGCTGCTTACGGGAAATCCCACCTGGTACGCGACGCTCGGCAACACTGTTGTAAACCTCCGCGACCATGTCGCCGCGTTTCCGTTCGTGTTCGAAGCTGGACTCTCGAAACGCGTCTCGATCGGCATCCAGATTCCATATGTCCACACGCAGACTTCCGCGTTCTTCAACGTCAACACCGGCGGAACGAATGGAAATCTCGGATTTAACCCCGCACTCGCGGTTGCGGCGGCTGCGACGCAAAACACGACGATGTACACTCAGTTTACGACGGCGGCCAATACACTCGAGGGTTCGCTCGCCGCGTGTCAGGCGAACCCAGCGGCCTCCCCGTCGTGTCCGGCGCTGCTGGCAAATCAGGCAAGTGCGACCGCACTGATTGCCAATTCGAGGGCTTTCGCGGGTGGCTCGGTCGGCCCTGTCGGCGGCCCCTACAATCCCGTCGGTGGTGTCTACATTATTTCGCCATTCGTCCCCATTGTTGGGACCGATGCTCAACTTGCCATAGAAGCACGAGTCGCGGCGTTCAAAGCTCTATACAACAGCTTTCTGGGTGCCGGCAATCCGATCACGACTAACGGGCCTTTCGCATCACAGACCCGTCTCAGCGTACGCGATGCGCAGCGAATCCTGACGGATACAGCTTTCGGAATTGTGGCAGAACCGCTTCAGTCCGTCAGCCGTTCACACGTCGGGGACATCGACATCGGCGGCAAATTCTCAGTGTTCGATTCCTTTGGTGGCAGCACCGAAGCGAGAATGTCCCCGAAGGGACTAAACTTCCGTACCGCCATCGGCGGAATTTTCCGGATTCCGAGCGGGCAGATCGAATCGCCAAACAACTTCATCGACATTGGAACCGGGCGCGGAGCCAAGGCGATCGAAGGAAGGTGGTTCAGCGACGTTCTCGTCGGCAGTCATTTTTGGGAGTCGTTTATTCTACGCTTCAATAGGCCGTTCTCCGACGAGCAGGAGATGCGCATCCTCGACCTGCCGAACGAGGAGCTGGCTCCGCTATATCGCCGGCAGACCGTTCACAGACGGCTTGGCAGCGCGTTTGAGTTCGAGACAGCGCCGCGCATCGTGGTGAATGATTTCCTGGCCGTCTCGGGGTGGTACATGTATCGGCACAAGCAACAGGATCACTACACGGGGACTTTCAGCATTCCCGCTGCGATTACCGGATACGCCGACATCACTCTCAACGCCTCGACGCTCGATCTGGAGACCGAACAGACCGAGCACAGATTTGGCGGCGGAATTTCGTTCTCGAACCTTTATTCCTTCGAGCAGGGAAAGGCCCGGGTCCCGTTCGAGGTAACGTACCTGCACTGGCAGACGATGAAAGGCTCGGGCGGCAATCAGCCAAAGTTCTTCACCGACCAGATCCAGTTGCGGCTTTACGCTAGGATATTCGGCGGCAAGTAACGCAAATCTCAACTGCAACTGAACGGGCGGGAGGCGTCAGCGTCGCAGGCGCTAGGTTAGAGGTTAGAACGTCGGGACGTTCCTGCCAGTCTTACGGCACAAGCAGTTGCTTGTACCCAGAATGGCGCCGGTGAAGTCCGGACGTAGTGACCTAACGCCTGGTACCTTCCTGCCGACACCTCCCGCCCGTTCAGTTGCAGTCTTCGGCGTCTAGTTTGGAGTTGCCAGCTAGCCGGGCGCCCCCGCGCTCTCCAATAACTCCTTTGCGTGCGCTCGGCTCACCTTGCTCTCCGGGTCGCCGCCCAGCATCCGCGCAATCTCATTCACTCTGCTCGTGCCTTCGAGCACAGTAATGTCGGCGGTGGTCACTCCACCCTTTGCGCCCTTCGCGACGACGATGTGGTGATGCGCGCGAGCTGCGATCTGAGGCAAGTGCGAGATCGCAAAGACCTGATGCTCTT
>DASWCI010000393.1:0-2861 GCA_036390195.1 Gemmatimonadaceae bacterium | reverse complement strand
CATCCGCTGCGGCGGCCACCACGGGCACGTGTTCGACGACGGCCCGCCGCCTACCGGCCAGCGCTGGTGCAACAACGGCGTCGCGCTGCGCTTCATCCCGAAGGACGGCAAGGCCTAGACGGTTTGACCCCCTGACAAGGGGGTCGCGAGCCGCAGGCGAGCGGGGGGTTTATGCGGCTGTCAAGGCGGCGAGCCGTTAGGTCGAGGCGTCCACATTATCGGATGAGGTTCTTGCTGACGTCACCCCGGAAAATCGGCACAGGTTAAAACTAGAGTAAGGTCGCTTCGAGGCTCCTTATGAGGATAAGGAGAGGCGATGAAGAAGTCGAGATTCACCGAGGAGCAAATCACGTTTGCGCTGCGGCAGGCGGACTCGGGAACGCCGGTAACGGAGGTGTGCCGGCAGCTAGGGGTCAGCGAAGCCACGTTCTACGTCTGGAAGAGGAAGTACGGCAACCTGGGTGTCACGGAGCTTCGTCAGTTGCGCCAGCTACGAGACGAGAATGCGCGGTTGAAGCGCTTGGTGGCCGATCTGACCCTGGATCGGCACATTCTGCAGGAGGTGCTCAAAAAAAAGACCTGAGGCCGGCACGGCGGCGCCAGCTCGCCCTGTGGATTCATGAGCGATTCCAGGTGAGCAAGAAGCGTTCGTGCCGGCTGGCGCTGCTGCAGCGGGCGACGTTCTACTACCGCTCGAGGGCGAAGGACCAGAGCGTGCTGCGTATGCGCATTCGCGAGCTGGCCCACAGCCGGCCGCGGTTTGGTTACGAGCGCATCCACATCCTGCTGCGTCGCGAGGGCTGGCGGGTGGGACGAAACCGGGTTCACAGACTTTACCGGCTGGAGGGCTTGCAGGTGCGCATGCGTGTGAGAAGGCGAAAGCGCATCAGCCTGCATCGAGGTCCAGTGCCGACGGCGACGACCAGGAACGAGTATTGGAGCATGGACTTCGTGCACGATCAGCTGGCAAACGGCAGGTCATTCCGAGTGCTCACGGTGATCGATAAATGGAGTCGCGAGAGCGTGTTGCTGGAGACCAGTTTCTCGCTAACAGGTCAGAGCGTCGTCGATGCCTTGCAGCAGCTGTCCCTGAGCCGGCCGCTGCCCAAGGCGATCACTGTCGATCACGGCACGGAGTTCACCTCTAAATCGCTGGACGAATGGGCTTGGAATAACGGCGTGAAGCTCGACTTCATCCGGCCTGGAAAGCCCACAGAGAACGCATTCATTGAGTCGTTCAACGGGCGACTTCGCGATGAATGTCTGAACGTGAACGAGTTCGCGTCGCTCGAGCACGCTCGAGCGACGCTAAAAGCTTGGCAAGATGATTACAATCACCGACGACCACACAGCTCACTCGGTCACCTGACCCCGAATGAGTTCGCAATGCAAGGTCGGGAAACGGCCTTAGAAGCGGCAAAACTCTAGATTAAAAGTGTCGAAAAACCGGACCATCCTCAAACCACCTCCGAGCTGTTAGCCCGAGGCGTCAACTAAATCGGGGGAAGCTTGGCGTCCCTCTCGATTTGGGGGTTAGGGCGCACTCTAAATCCTGCGAGCTTGGCCGTCTTGCATATCGAGTTCCCAGACTTCAACTGAAGCCGGAATAAAGTGGCCGTGAAGTCGAACGTAGTACTCGGCGAATGTTTCGGGATTGCGCGCACCTGCCTTCGACGTTTTTGGAAGAAAGAGCATCTTGCGGAATGTGCCCGGCGTGCTGTGAAAGTACATCATGGCTTCGTTAAGAGTCGAAATCTTCGCGCTTGGGTTGTTTCCGCCCTCAGTCCACCCATAGCACTTGCATTCGACCAGGGCGTCGGAGCTTCCGAAGTCAAAGCGGTGGTCCTTCGTCGCCTTGCTGCCGATGCCTACCCGTACTGAGTATTCCGGCTGAAGTTTCAGACCCAAACCCGCGAGATAACGGCCGACTGCGGAGGCGAACTCTTCCCATCGCTTGACATTGCTCATGACGCCGTGCGCCCTAACGTAATGTGAACTTCCTAAAAGAAGCCTAATTAGACCGTACGCGCCAGCCGGCGTCATCTCTTCCTAAGCCTCAATAAGTTAGCGCGAGTTTGCATTGACACCGACACCGGATAGGCTGCGCTGCCGCGCACTTGACGCCAGATAGGCTGCGCGGCGGACGATAGCGAGAACCCCCCGGCGCTTCGCGCCACCCCCCTTATCAGGGGGGCGAAATCTGGAGCCGCAGATCCTGCTCGAGCGGCGGGCCCGGGAAGTGGAAGCGCACCGGCCCGTCGGGCAGGGCGTTGAGGAACTGCTTGAGGTAGGGATCGTCGGAGGCCGCGATCTCCTTCGACGTGCCTTTGCCGAGCACCACGCCGTCGCAGATCACGTAGGCATAGTCGGCCACTTTCAGCGCCTCGTGCACGTCGTAGGTCACCACGATCGAGGTCAGGCCGAGCGCCTGGTTGAGCGAGCGGATCAGCTCGACGATCTGGTTGAGCGAGATGGGGTCGAGCCCGGCGAAAGGCTCGTCGTACATCACCAGCATCGGATCGAGTGCGATCGCACGCGCCAGCGCGACCCGCCGCGCCATTCCTCCCGACAATTCGGACGGCATCAGACTCGAGGCGCCGCGCAAACCGACGGCATGGAGCTTCATCAGCACGAGATCGCGGATCAGTTCCTCGGGGAGCACGGTGTGCTCGCGCATTGGAAAGGCAATGTTCTCGAACACGCTCATGTCGGTGAACAGCGCACCGAACTGGAAGAGCATGCCGAATTTGCGGCGCAATGCGTAAAGCGCCTCGGCATCGAGATCGGGCACCGATTGTCCGGCGACGAGCACCTTGCCGGACTGTGGCCTCAATTGCCCGCCGATCAATCGCAATATCGTC
>DASWCI010000392.1:0-10423 GCA_036390195.1 Gemmatimonadaceae bacterium | reverse complement strand
CTGGCTGAAGAATCTTCAGGGCAACAGGCCTCCACTTTCGATTGACATCGTCGCCGAATTCCTGTTGCCGATAATGGAGCGCGACAAAGCGGCGGTGTTCATCGTCGTGGATTGTCTGCGACTGGACCAGTGGCGGGTGCTGGAGCCGCTGCTTGCGCCATATTTCGACGTCGAGACTACCCACTACTTCGCGGTGTTGCCGACCGCGACTCCGTATTCCCGGAACTCGTTGTTCAGCGGGCTTTTTCCCGGCGAGATTGCGGCGCGCCTCCCCGATTGGTGGGGAAACGCCGATCGCGAGGACGAATCACTCAACGCGCACGAGCGGGAGTTGCTCGAATCGCACCTCGACGAGCTCTGTGGGAAGACGCCGGTCCGCTATCAAAAGATCTCCACCTCAGCCAACTCCGACGAGCTCGAGCGACATCTTGGCACTGCAATCGGACCGGAGGGCGTGAGTGCGTTCGTCTTCAACTTCGTCGACCTCCTGACGCACGGACGCAGCGAGTCCCAGATACTATATGAAGTGGCGCGCGACGAGATCGCGCTGCGGCAGATAACGCGGCAATGGTTCCAGCGCTCAGCTCTGTTCAGCGTGCTCAAGGAAGCATCGCGGCGGAAGATCTCAGTGCTGCTCACCACCGATCACGGATCGATCCACTGCAACACTCCCGCGACCGTCTACGCCAAGCGCGATGCGAGCGCCAATCTCCGCTACAAATTCGGTGAAGATCTGCGGGCAGAACGACCGGACCAGGCGCTGCTGTTCCCGAATGAGGACATGCTGCGACTGCCGCGTCGCGGCGCCGGTGGCAACACTCTGCTCGCCAGCGGCGATTGCTTCTTCGTCTATCCGACCAAGCTGCGCGAGTACCAGAGCCGTTATCGCGGATCCTTCCTGCACGGCGGCGTGACGCCCGAAGAAGTAATTCTCCCGCTGGCGCTGCTCACTCCGCGCCGATAACTGGGTTGCGGGAGGGGGGACGGGGGACAGCGCATCAACTTCGCGAGCCGGCCCAGAACAATGACTCGGATCAAGTGAAGACGCCAATCTATAGAAGGCTTCTCCCCTACCTGCGCCCGCACGCCTGGCGCATGGCGATCACGATCGTTTGCAACCTGCTTGCGGCGTTGCTCGATGGTTTCGCGATCGCGCTGCTGATTCCGTTCCTCAACATCCTGTTCCATCAGCCGTCGACGTCACTCAAGTCGGGATGGGTCGCGAAGCTCCTCAACGCGACGGTGGGAAGTCAGATCGTTCCCGGCGACGAGATGCGCTCGCTGCGGAACGTCATTCTGCTCGTTCTCGCCGCTGTGCTGCTCAAGAATCTGCTCGTATGGATTGCCGGGCAGTTCGGCGCGACGCTGCAGGAGTACGTGACGCGCGATCTCCGCAACTCCGTTTATCGACATCTCGCTCATCTCCCACTCGGCTACTTCACTCAGATGAAGGCGGGCCAGATTCTGTCGCGGGTGATCAACGACACCTTCGAGACGCGCCTGATCCTCACCCAGATCGTGACGCAATCGCTGCAGAGCGCATCGCTCGTCATCGTCTACATTGCGATCCTGTTCAGCATCTCGTGGAAGCTGTCCCTCATTGCGTTAATCATTCTGCCGCTGCTCGGATTCTCGCTGCAGCCGATGCTCAAGAGGTTGCGTCGCGGGAATCTTCGTCGTGGGAATGTCCACGGCGAAATGACCAGTGTGCTCCAGGAGACGATCAGCGGTATACGTCTCGTGAAAGCGTCAGGAACGGAGAGCTACGAGGAGTCGCGCTTCGCCGACGGCAGCAACAAGTACGCGCGCAGCAGCCTCAAGCTTACGCGACTGGCTTTATTGGCCCCGCCGGTGACGGAGATCATCGGCACTGTGATCGCCGTGCTCGTGCTTTGGGTCGGCGCCTGGCAGGTGCTGAAGAGTGGCACCATGACAGGCGCGACCCTGCTCGCATTCCTCACGCTTGTGTTACGATTGCTCCAGCCGTTGAAGCAACTCTCGCAGATGCGCACTACCGCGCAGTCGTCGCTGGCGTCCGCTGAGAGGCTGTTCGAGATCCTGGACTCGCCAGCGGAATTTCAGCGCGACGGTGGTACCAGAGAGAAAGCGGTCTTCGAGCGCAATCTGCGGTTCGAGAACGTCAGCTTCTCATACGGAGACGCGCCCGTTCTCTCAGCTATCAACCTGACCGCTCGCAAGGGAGAAGTAATCGCGCTCGTCGGTCCGAGCGGATCGGGAAAGAGCACGCTGGTGGATCTGATTCCGCGATTCTACGAGCCGACGGAGGGAACAATTCTTCTGGACGGAATCGACACGCGAGAGATCAGGCTTCCCGCGCTCCGCGCGCTAACCGGCATCGTGAGTCAGGAGACGGTCCTCTTTCACGACACCGTACGCAACAACATCGCCTACGGAGCAGCAGAGAAGTACACTCAGACGCAAATCGAAGCCGCGGCAGTGGCCGCCAACGCGCACAGCTTCATCATGGAGCTGCCACGAGGCTACAATACGCTGCTCGGCGAGCGGGGAACGAGGCTTTCCGGCGGACAGCGACAGCGTTTGGCGATCGCGCGGGCCTTGCTCACCGACCCGCCAATCCTCATTCTCGATGAAGCCACGTCCGCGCTCGACACGGAGTCTGAACGACTGGTGCAGGAAGCGGTCGACCGGCTGTTACGGGGAAGGACGGTGTTCGTGATCGCGCACAGACTATCCACGATCACGCACGCGGATCAAATAGTGGTTCTCGAGCGGGGAGAGATCGTGGAGCAGGGGACGCACGCCGAGCTGCTGGCGAAGCGCGGCGCGTACTCGCGGCTCTATGCGTTGCAGTTCGGTGGCGGTAATGGAGAGGGTAATGCCGCGCCCTCGTCCACGCCCGGCCGAATGGCTCCTTCAGCAGGGTAACCAAAAGTGCACGTTCTGTTTCTTCACACTGCTCGCGAGTGGTCGGGCACTGCCCGGCTATTCGCGAGAGCTGCGCGCGGTATCTCCGAGCGTGGCGCGAAGGTGACGCTGTTGGTGACGCCGGACAGCAACGTGCATCTGGCGGTGTCACCGCGTCGGGATCCCGGCCAGCCTCGTCACACGCCAATTCCCGAACCTTTCGAGATCATCCCGTTTTCCACCGAAGGTTTGTTTTTCGCGGCGGCGAGACGCCTGAGAAGGATTTTTCGACGCTGGGACGCGGATGCGATCTTCGTCACCACAGATCGCGAACATCTGATTGCGGCGACAGCGTGCTGGATGGGTCGGAATGGGTCAGTCGTCCGCTGGACTCCGGCCGGCCAAAAACTCGAGATGGGTATCATGGGACGCTGGGCATCGAGGCTGGCAAAGACTGCGTATCTCTTCGCCAGCGAGGCCGATCGGAGCGCGGCGAAGGTTCCGAAAAACGCGATTGACTCGTCGGTTGCTAAAATTGGAGTCGATGTCTCGACCTACCCAACGGACGGTTCCAGAGCGCCAACAGCGGAGGGCGATTCGCCCAGCAATCAGAAACAGACTGAGCCATTCAAGTACATCGTCTGCGTCTACGATCCGACTTCGCGACGACGCGCTGCGACAGCGATCCGCACGGTGTCGATGCTGTCGCCGAGGCATCCGAATCTGAGGCTGATCATCGTCGGACCCGGGTCGGACGACGAAGACCTGAGGATGCAGGCAGCCGCGTTACGGGTGTTGCACCTGGTCAGCTTTCTGGGCGAGCGCGACGACGTGATCAACCTGATGCGGGACGCGCATCTCGGTTGGGTCGTCGCCGACGCGGATACCGGTGCCTATGGCATTCTCGACTTGATGGCGCTTGGAATTCCCACGGTGGCGAGCGAGGATGGCGTTGCACAGCGCTATATCGCGAACGGAATCAGTGGGGCGCTTTATCCGCCGGATGATTCCGCATCGACCGCCGCCACTGTTGCGGGAATGCTGTTGAGCGAGGACGACCGCGAGACGATGGGGAAGGCGGCACGAACGAGAGTCGCCCGAGAGTTTCCGGAGACGGAGATGATCGAAGGCTTCGATCGGGCCGCCAACAACGCCCGCACGCGAGGCCGTCGTTAGAGGTGAGAAACTCCTCCCGCGGCTCCCCCGACGTAACGGCGGTGATCGCGGCTCACAATGAATCCGCGAATATCGAAGCCTGCATCGCAAGCGTCGAATGGGCGCGCGAAGTAATCATAGTCGAGAATGATTCGTTGGACGATACGATCGACCGCGCGCGCAGCGCCGGCGCAACGGTGATCAGCCCAAAGTTCACTACGATCGGCGCTTCACGTAACAAGGGGATCGAAAGGGCGAAAAGCAGCTGGATCTTTGTTCTCGACGCCGACGAGCGTTGCACGCCCGAGCTTGCCACCGAGATCGATGGGATCGTCCGGAACCCGGGCGAGCACTCGGCATTCAGAGTGCCGCGGCGAAGCTTCTTCCTTGGCAAGGAGATACGTCACGGCGGTTGGGGCGGGGGGAGCGACAAGCCGATCCGTCTGTTCAGGCGCGAACTGCGCTACAACGCGAGCTTGGTTCATGAGCACGTCGATGTGACCGAAGGCTCAATTGGAGAAGTCAGGAATAAGCTCCTGCACTACACCTACACGTCCCTGGACCAGTATTTCGAGAAGTTCGACCGATATAGCCGCTGGTGGGCTGAACAGAATTTTGCCAAGGGAAGGCAGGGCACGGCCGCTGCCGTACTTTTCAAGCCGCCGGCGAAGTTCGTCGGCATGTACTTCTTCAGGGCCGGTTTTCGCGATGGCGCGCGCGGACTCGTCCTTGCCTGTCTGGCCGCTGCTAGCGTGATGGCAAAATACGCGCGACTTTGGGAACGATCGGTACGTCGTGAACGCTGAGGGTCCGCACTGGTTTGAGAGTCCTCATCATCGGTAGCAATCACCGTTGGCGGATGGAGAAGTGCACCGAGCGCGCTCTCAAAAGGGACGGTCACAAGACTCTCGTTATCGACGACAAGCGCGCCAACCGCGTAATCGGACGCAAGCTCACGCAGAAATGGGCGCTGTCACAGAGGCGCCGGTTCAAGCCCGACTTCGTCATCCTCGGCAAGTGTCACGGTCTCGACATCGATACGGTGCGGACGATAATCGATGGCAAGCCGAACTGCATGTGGTACCACGATCCCCAATGGTACAAAAGCACCTATCGTCCCGACATCGCGCACATCATAGCGGTTGGAAAGCTGACGCAAACTTTTTTCGTATCGGGTTTTGATGCAGAATGGAGAGCGCTGGGCCTGCCTGCGAAATTTCTTCCCTCTGCCGCTGACCGGGACATCAAGCCCGTTCCGCCGCAAAAAATGTATCACTCCGACGTCAGTTTCATTGGTACTGGTTACGACCCGGCGCGCGCGCAATTCCTGCTCAAGGTCGCCAAGAAGTACGATCTGAAAGTGTGGGGCAAAGGCTGGGAAGAGTGGCGCAAACCGCTCAACTGGAGCGGACGGTCCGTGCAGGGGAAAGAGTTCGCTGCTGTCTGCTCGAGCTCCAACATCTCGCTCGGCATCAATCCCGATCGCGCCAAAGGCGCAAGCACATACACCTCGGATCGCACCTGGATGGTGATTCTCGCGGGCGGCTTCTATCTCGGACAGGGAACTCCCGGTCTTACGGAGATGCTTCGCGACGGGGATCACTGTGCCTGGTACAAGGACATCGAATCCTGCCTCGAAAAGATCGCGTATTACCTCGTGAAGCCGCAGCAGCGCGAGCGCATCAGGCGCGAGGGACAGGTTTTCGTGCGCGAGCACCACACCTTCGATCAGCGAATTCACAATCTGCTGTCCAGCGAAGCCTTCGTTAATCCGCTAGCCTAACCAAGTGAGGCATCTCTTCGTCACCCAGGACTTCGGGCCCGACCTGGGCGGAATGGCGAGGAGACACGTGGAGCTCTGTCGACGATTTGGCGACGGTGATGAGACTACAATGAGTGTCTCCACCGTTGCATCGCGCGATGCAGCCTTCTTCGATCAGCACGAGAGCTACAACATTTTTCGACAGCCATTCCCCTTCGAGAGAGCGCACCGTTTCACCAACCAGCTGCGCTGGGCGCGCTGGCTTACATCGAGTCGGTCACCAGATTTCGACGTGCTTCATTGCGGGAACATTCGACCCGTCGGCTATGCAGTACGCTGGGCGAATCGCAAGCTGGGCGTTCCCTATCTGGTGTATGTGAATGGCGGCGATCTCCTTCGCGAACGGCGAAAGGCAGCACGAAGTCCCATCAAGCGCAAGACAGCACAGTCGATACTCGGCCACGCCTCCGGCATCGTCGCTACATCCAAATGGGTAGCTGGGCTCGCGTCGGAGGTGATGGATGAAGTCCGAATCGAGCAGCCGCCTCCTGTCGCCGCGCTCGATCTCGGTACCGATCCCGTTCACTTCAATCCTTCGCGCGACACGGGTGCGCTGCGTCGGCGGTGGGGAGTAGGAGATGCGCCGATCATTCTCACCGTCGCGCGTCTGGTGCCACACAAGGGACAGGACATGGGGATCCGCGCGCTCGCCACGCTCAGTCGCGATTTCCCCGAGCTTCGCTACATCGTGGTAGGCGAAGGTCATGATGAGCTGCGATTGCGTTCGCTCACCCGTGAGCTCGGCGTGTCCGACAGAGTAGGTTTCGTCGGACCGATGCGCGACGATGAGCTGCCGGAAGCGTACGCTACATCAACGATTTATCTCGGTGCGTCACGAGTGGACAAGGAAATCAACGTCGAGGGTTTTGGAATCTCCTTTCTCGAGGCCGGCGCATCGGGCATTCCCTCCGTGGCGGGTGATTCCGGCGGTGTTCGCTCGGCGGTACGCGATGGAGAGACTGGCATCGTTGTCCCACCGACGGATCCTGACGCGATGGCTGATGCGATCCGTTCGCTCCTTCTGAATCCAGAGCGGCGGAACCAAATGGGACGCGCCGCCCGGCACGCGGTCGAAACGCACTACAACTGGGACCGAGTCGCGCGCGATACCCGGGATTTTACTCATCAAGTTGTCGGAGCGCGTAAGACGTGACCTCGACGAGAACAAAAAAGAGTCGCGGCGTCACGAAAGCCGTGGCGAAGGGACAGAGCTCAGCCAAGGCGCTGCGCCAACCGACGCTGGCGCATCGCGCGGAATATTACACGATGCGAGCGACGATCGGCGCGCTGCGCGCACTGAGCTGGAATGCCGCGTGCAAAATCGGCGAGAAGCTGGGCGCTCTCGGGTATCACCCACTTGGAATTCGGAAGCGCGTCGTCGAGAAACAGATTGCCGCGGCATTTCCGAATCTCGATCGCGACGCTGTCAGAAAGCTCGCGCGAGAATCTTACGAGCATCTCGGTCGCACCTTCATAGAAACCGCGCTACTCGACTCGCTCGGCAGGGATGGCTTGCAGGAGCTGGTAGAAACTGTCGAAGGATGGGAAGAGGTCGATGATGTGATGTCGAAGGGCAAAGGCGCGGTGCTGGTCACCGGCCACCTCGGCAACTGGGAGCTGGCGGGTGCCTACGTCGCAGCGCGCGGAGTTCCACTCGATGCGATCGCGCGCGGGATGGCAAATCCATTGTTCGACGACTATCTGAATCGCGCCCGTGAGGCGACTGGCATGACGATTATTCACGACTCCGACGCGGTGAAACGTACGCCGCGCTCTCTTCGCGCGGGCCGGGCGGTGGCATTTATCGCTGATCAGGGCGTGCTGGGGCTGGCGTCGACCTACGTGCCGTTCTTCGGCCGCCCCGCCAAAACACCGCGTGGCGCCGGCGTATTTGCTTTGCGATTCGACGTCCCGGTGATCTTCGTCGCGGCGCTCCGTCAGCCGAACGGTCGCTTTCGCATCGTGGTGGAACGTATCGAAGCTCGCCGTACAAGCAACATGGATCGCGACGTCGACGCAATCGTTGCAGCTTTCACCGAGCATCTCGAGAAGTGGGTACGCGTTGTGCCCGCGCAGTACTTCTGGCAGCACCGCCGATGGAGACGACAGCCACCGGACACTCCGCCGGAGCTGAGAGATCCGTCGGCGTAACACTACGGGAGGACGATGCTCGATCCCAAGCAGCGACAAAGATTCCTGCGCGACAACCGCGCGCGACTTGGAATCGGGATCGTGCTCGTCATGGCCCTGGCCGCACTTCTGGCGCCGCTAATTGCTCGCCAGAGCCCGATCACGATTGACCTCCTTCACATTCTCCAGCGACCATCGTCGCAGCACTGGCTTGGTACCGACATCCAGGGTCGTGACATCTGGTCGCGTCTCGTCTATGGAGCGCGCGTCTCGCTCACTGTCGGACTCATCTCCCAGGGAATCGCGCTCGCGCTCGGAGTAACGATGGGCCTCTTGGCGGGATTCTACGGCAAGTGGGTCGACGAGATCGTAATGCGTCTCGCCGACGTAACCTTGGCATTCCCGACACTGCTGCTATTGATCGCGATGGTTGCCGCACTTCAGCCATCGGAGGGGGTAGTCTTCGCAACGATTGGAATTGTCGGCTGGGCGGGAATGGCGCGGATCGTTCGCGGTCAGGTCCTGGTGGTGCGGCAGCTCGAGTACATCCAGGCGATCAGAGCGCTTGGCGCGCGCGATCTAAGAATCATGACCCAACACGTATTGCCCAACGTCATCGCCCCCGTCGTGATCGCAGCCACTCTCGGCGTCGCAGGAGCGATCATGGCCGAAGCTGCGCTGTCATTCCTCGGGCTCGGCGTTCCGCCGCCAGCGCCGAGCTGGGGATCGATGATTGCAGACGGACGCGATCTGGATCAACTTCGTCGCGCGCCATGGACGTCGGTTTTTCCGGGTGTAGCGATCGGCGCCGCAGTGCTGGGATTCAACCTGCTTGGTGACGCATTGCGCGACGCACTCGATCCACGGCAGTACTACAAAGCGGTCCAGGAGGAGAGCCCAACGCGATGAGTGCGAGTGGTCGGGGAGAGGACGAATACAAACGGACTCTCTACGACGAGCACGGGCCGGAGGCGGCGCACCTTTTTCAGACCGCCAGCAGCGTCATCATCCCTGTTGTCGCGGGTGGACTAATCGGCGCAGCGCTTGCCGCGCAGAAAGGACTTTCCAGCTGGCTCGTTGTTCTATCAGCACTTGCCGGCGCCGTGATTCTCGGCACTTGGTGGTGGCTCTTCGTGACGAGAGTCTCGCGCGGCGCTGGAAAAGCACTCGGCGCGTTCATCCAGCCGAGCGCCGCTGGCAGCTACGAGCGGCAATACTCGCATCAAGATGCGATGGTGATGCGTGGCGATGTCGGGGGCGCCCTCGCTTCCTATGAGGAGATCATCCTCGAGGCGCCAGATGATGCGCAGCCCCGACTCCGCGCCGCCGAGCTCTATGCGAAAACAGGGCTGCGCGAGAGAGCCGAGGAGCTTTATCGCGCCGTACAGCGACTGCCCCACGTTGCGCCGAAAGACGACATCTTTGCATCCAACCGGCTCGTAGACCTTTATCTCGCGTGGCCGGGCCACGAGACGAAGGGTCTCCGCGAGCTCAGACGACTCATCGACACTTATCCGGAGACCGATGTAGCGGAACGCGCCCGGGCAGGGCTCGTGAATCTCAAAAAGCACGCGGCGTCGAGGTCGCGAGAATAACAACGGCATCCACAAAACCAGACGCCGAGGCCCTTCAACACGAGGTGACCATGCTACTCCAGACTGCTACTCAAGCACCTGTTCAGACTGTTCCGGTTCAGACGACTGCAGTGCGTCCATCCTTCACCGACACGTTGATCGACTCATTCCGCGACGCGTTCTCGATGGTGCTGAGCGCGATTCCGCGGATACTCGGCTTCATCATCATCGTGGCGATCGGCTGGTTCGTCTCCTCGCTTCTGGCCCGAGCAGTGATCGGACTTCTGCGTGCGATTCGTTTCGACGAGCTGATGCAACGGTCGGGACTCGCCGAGTTCGCGAACAAGATGGGAACGGGCCTCGACTCGGCGGGAATCATCGCCGGCCTGGTGAAGTGGCTAACGCGCATCGTGGTGCTGCTGGTGGCGTTCGATGTGCTCGGTTTGCCGGCCGTATCGGACGTGATGCGGCAACTGCTGCTCTGGCTGCCGAATCTCGTGGTTGCGATTTTCGTTCTCTTCATTGGTGGAATCGCTGCTCGCGCGCTCGGCAACTTCATACGCGGCGCGACAGCCGAAGCAGGGTTCGCCAATCCGGAGACGCTTGCCAACGTCGTCCGTACGACGGTTTGGGCGTTCGCAATCGTGGTTGCGATCAATCAGCTCGGAATTGCCACCAACCTGATCACTACCCTATTCACAGGCTTCGTCAGCGCGTTGGCGATTGCGCTCGGTCTTGCGTTCGGACTGGGAGGTCGGGATCTCGCCTCGCGGACGCTGGAGAACTGGTACGATCAGGCGCAGGAGGGCAAGCCGAGGCGGAGGCCGCGTACAGACGAGTAGCGAAGAAAACGACA
>DASWCI010000391.1:0-3053 GCA_036390195.1 Gemmatimonadaceae bacterium | reverse complement strand
GGCGGCAACCGCGCCGACTCCTACGCCGATTGCGGCTACGAGTACCAAGCCTGTCGCAGCTCCCAGCGCGAAGGCCGTCGCCCAGGTGGAGAGCTCGAGTCCGCAGGTCGAAACGCAGGACGATCCGACTCCGCCCGCTGCCGAAGTGGCGCCGACGCGAAAGACGACTGCGCACAACGTGCCGGTCGGACTGTTCGCACCAGCGCAACAGTCACAGCAGCCGACGCTCAGCGTGACGTTCCAGGACACCGACATCAATGACGTGATTGCATCGTTCGCGGCGTTCGCGGGCCGCACGATTGTCGTTGGCAAGGATGTCAAAGGCACTGTCACCGCCGAAGTCAAGAACCAGCCCTGGGACGTCGCGCTGCGCGCGATTCTTCAGGGGCAGGGTCTGGCGGCGGTCGAGGATCCTGTCTCCGGCATCATCACGGTCGACAGCTACGCCAACATCATGAATCGCCAGGCGTCGGAGCCACTTCAAACCCAGCTCGTCGCGATCAATTACGCGCGCGCGACGGCGCTCGTTCCGACCATCCGGCAGCTGCTGCAGAAAGATTGCCTCGCCAACGCTCAGATTCCCTCGAGCCCTAACGTCGTAAGCAATGCGCAGCCGAACTGCGTGGCGCGCGGACTCGTCGCTGCAGATAGCACCACCAATACGCTCATCATCACCGAGACCGCCTCGCGACTCGCCGATGTGTTGCAGTACGTGCGCAACCTCGATGTTCGCACCCCGCAAGTCGGCATCAAAGCGAAGATCATCTTCGTCAACAGAACGAACATCGAAGACATTGGGCTCTCGTACGATCTTGGTACGGGCACCGACCAGTTCTTCAGCCAGCTCGTGAAGCGCTCGGATCCAGCGACTCTCAAGCCGATCGACACCAACGGCGACGGAGTTCCTGACGCACTCGGCGGCGGCACGCCGTTCCAAGGGGACAAAGTTCTCCTCGGTGGCAACGCGCTGTCCGCGATCGCCAACGCCAACGCACGCGTGATCAATCCGGCGCTCAGCGTCGTCTTCTCGACCGCGCTCGGCAAGTTCCAACTGACAAGCTTCCTCGACGCTCTCCAGGAAGTTCGTCTCGCCGATCTCCAGGCGGAGCCGAGCATCGTAACGCTCGACAATCGTCAGGCATCGATTCAGGTCGGTCAGGAAATTCCGATCAGAGTGCTCGACGCCAACACTGCCAATCTGAGTGGCGCGGCGCCCAATGCGCAGCCGCGCGCCACGGTGCAGATGAAGCAGGTCGGTATCATCCTCACTGTTACGCCGCACATCACCAACAACCGGCAGATTCTGCTGCTGTTGCACGCCGAGAACTCCGACGCGCAGCTCGCGGCGTCGGACGTCGGTTTCATCTTCGGCAAGCAGTCAGGCGACACCCAGCTCCTCGTCGGCGACGGCGAGACCGCAGTCATCGGCGGTCTGACCGTCACACAGACCACGCAGTCCAAGTCGGGAATTCCCCTCCTCGTCGATCTGCCGATCATCGGCAGACTCTTCGGCGAGACGCGGACCGACGACGAAAAGCGTGACCTACTCATACTTGTCACGCCTCACATCATCGACGACGGCGCGCCGATTCCTGGCGCTCCGACGAATCCGATCCCACCAGCCACCCCTTAAAGGTGACTCGTATGCATAAAGAACTTTCTGGCGTTCTGCGCCGCGGCCTGGTAATGGCCGCGGCTGCGTCGTCATTTTCCCTCGCAGTCGCGGCGTGCAACGACAACACGTCGATCGATCCGCAGAGGGATCGCGTTCCGCCTACGCTTTCGCTCACCCCGCTTACAGGGCGGCCAGACACGGTAATCGCGTTCACGACGGAGGCCAAGGACAATCTTGGGCTCAAGACCATTCACGTGCAGGCGATCGGCGCGGTCGGATTCGTTTTCGACACTGTGTTCACGTCCGCGGTTACCGACATCCAAATCCCATTTACGCTTTTTGCATCACGCGCCGTTCCAGCTGGGACACCTGTGACGATCACCGCAACAGCGTTTGACGGAGCCGGCAATTCCTCTGGCGTCGACACACTGGTGATGGCTACCGGAAACGTTCCGCCGCCGGATGTGAAGGTGATCAGTCCCACCTCCGGAAGCTCGGCGGTGCTCGGAAAATCAATCGTCGTGACTGTGAGCGGAAAGGCTCCGCTCAAGGTCCTCTCGCTCGGTTTGACTTCGACAGGTCCGGTCGCTCGCAACGACTCGGTACTGTTCTCCAGTCCGTTGCGCGACTCGATAACAATGGTAGACACAATTGCGATACCGGCGAACGCCGCGACCGGCACGCTGACCATCACGCCGTTCCTCAGAGATTCGCTGGGACAGCGGGCCACAGGACCCAGCATCACCATCAACGTTCAGACGGCGGCACAGATCAACTCGGTGCCGGTCGTCAACCAGTTCTGCGTCGGTAACTCCGCCTTCGACAACGCGTGCGGTCATAACAAGCGCGTCGAAGTGGGCGACACCGTCCACGTCGAAGCCGATGATCCAAGCGGCATTGCCTCGCTCGGTTACGAGGTGAGAAGCAGTGTTGGAGGTCCGATCGACGATTCCGGGACCTACCTCTCCAGCGGAAATCTGACGTTTGAGCCCCACACGTTCGCGATGAGGCTGCCGTATACCAACTTCCCGACGACCGCGTACATCCAGGTATTCGCCACCAACTCGAACGGAGTGCGAGCGTATGCCAAACTCGCGAGCGGGGCTGATCGAATTGATACGGTCACCGTCGTCGCCGGCGTAACTCGCTTCCTTCCCTTCGGCGGACAGGTTGCCGATGCGGTTTACCATCCGGGCAAGGATCGGTTGTATCTGACCAACATCGGCCGCAACCAGGTCGAAGTCTTCAATCTCGCCGACTCGTCGTTCAAAGCCCCGGTCATTGTTGGTTCGCGTCCGTGGGGCCTCGCTCTGTGGCCGCGCGATCGCACCGGCGCTGTCGGTGACACGGTTCTCGTAGCCAACTCGGGCGGCACGAACATCAGTTACGTGGATCTCAACGCGGGTGCGAGCGGCAGCGGGCTGGAAGTATTCCGGTA
>DASWCI010000390.1:0-2393 GCA_036390195.1 Gemmatimonadaceae bacterium | reverse complement strand
CTCGCAAGTGGCGTTCTGAATGGAGATCTCAAGGCCGGTTCACTCACCGTTGCCAGCGGATCCCGCATGCGTGGCAACGTTTCATTCGGCTGGGACGAAGCCGCATCTCCGCCGCCAAGGCTCAGAGTGGAGAGCGACGGCGCATCGTGAGCACGCCGAGCGTGAGCTCGCCGGGAAAAGCGCGACTTTGTCCGCACTGCAAAGCGACGATTCTGCAGAGCGCGACCATTTGTCCCGCGTGCGATCACAGCCTGAGATTCGACTCACAACGGAAGCGGAGAGCGCCGCCTAGCTTCTCTCCGCTCCGTGTGGAGGGAACGATCAAGCATCCTGCGGCGGGCGAGGCCTGGGAGTATTCGATAGTGCTCTCGATACTCGGCAGTGAAGGGCAGGAGATCACGCGGCAGATCATGAGTGTCGGCGCGCTGAACCCGGAGGAGCAGCGGACGTTCAAGCTGGCGGTGGAGGTATTTACGCCGTCGGGTGAACAAGCGTCGAAGGAGCGCGAATAAGAGCAAACCACGACATCGCGCAGTAGTAGGTCGCTCGGTAAATGTAATCGCGCTGCCATCTTATTACGCGCAGAAAACGCCACCGGTGCAAACCCATGCGGACGTAAGCGATGAATCGACGCCTCCTCTACTGGGCGATCACCTCTGCCCTCGCCGGATTTCTGTTCGGATTCGACACCGTCGTCATCTCCGGCGCCGAACAACGCATCCAGGCTCTCTGGCACTTGAGCGCCGCTGTGCACGGAGTCGCGCTCGCCGCCGCCCTCTACGGCACAGTCATCGGATCACTCACCGGAGGATTCCCGGCCGATCGGTTCGGCCGCAAGCCCACCCTGCTCTGGGTCGGCGTGCTCTACATCGTTTCCGCAATCGGTTCGGCGCTGGCCCCCAACGTCCAGACCTTCATCGCGGCGAGATTTATCGGCGGCATCGGCATCGGTGCGTCCACCGTCGTCGCACCGATGTACATCGCCGAGATCGCGCCACCGGCCGATCGCGGACGGCTGGCGGGGATGTTCCAGTTCAACATCGTCTTTGGCATCGTCGTCGCGTTCCTCTCGAACGCGCTGCTCGCCAACATCGGCGACAACGCCTGGCGGTGGATGCTGGGCGTCGCCGCGTTCCCCTCGATAGCCTACACGTTGATGTGCCTCGGCATTCCCGAGAGTCCGCGCTGGCTGCTCACCCGCAAGGGAGATCGCGCCAAAGGATTGAGAGTGCTCGGTCTCATCCAGCCGGATGCGTCACCGCAGGAGCTCGATCGGCAAGCGGCAGAGATCGTCGCGGCGTCCTCCGAGCAAAAGAGTGCGAAAGGATTCTGGTCGTTGCGGCTCCGGGTTCCGATCACGCTTGCATTCCTTGTCGCGTTTTTCAATCAAATGTCCGGAATTAACGCGATTCTCTACTTCGCCCCGCGCATATTCCAGATGACAGGACTCGGCGCGCGCGCGGCGCTGCTTCAGTCCGTCGGCATCGGCATTACCAATCTCGTCTTCACCTTCGTCGGCCTCTGGCTGATCGACCGCCTCGGGCGCCGCACGCTGCTGACGATCGGCTCCTACGGCTATATCGCGTCGCTGGGGCTCTGTGCCTGGGCGTTCTTCACGCATCACTACGCGATCGTGCCTGCGTGCATTTTTGCTTTCATCGCGGCGCACGCCGTTGGCCAGGGCACGGTGATCTGGGTTCTGATCTCCGAGATATTCCCGAACCAGTACCGGGCGGCGGGCCAGTCGCTCGGAAGTGCGACGCATTGGATTTTCGCCGCGCTGCTGACGACGTTCTTTCCCGCGCTCGTCGGTGCCTTCGCACCTGGTTACATCTTCCTCTTCTTCTGCGGGATGATGACGCTGCAGCTCATTTGGGTGAGATCGATGGTACCCGAAACCAAAGGGGTGTCGCTCGAGCAGATTCAGCGGCAGCTCGGCGTCGAGGCATGACGCGCAGGCTGGTGATCGCTGGGATCGGCGAAGTGCTGTGGGACGTTTATCCGGATGCAGCGCGCTTTGGCGGAGCGCCCGCGAATTTTGCCTGTCACGCCGCCGCGCTCGGCGCCGACGCGTGGATGGCGAGTGCGGTCGGTGTCGACGAGCTCGGCAACCGCGCGCTCAACACTCTGAAGAGCGCGGGCGTCCAATGTGAAACCGTGGCACGAGATGGAGAGCACGACACCGGACAGGTGCTGGTGACGCTCGACTCCTCGGGACAAGCCAGCTACAGGGTTGCTGACGATTCGGCTTGGGATCATCTCCAGTGGTCAGCGTCGCTCGAGTCACTCGCGGAACGGTGCGATGCCGTCTGCTTCGGCACGCTGGGACAGCGGTCCCCGAGATCGCGCGCGACGATTCAGCGTTTCGTGAGTGCCACGCCGCAACGAGCGTT
>DASWCI010000389.1:0-6685 GCA_036390195.1 Gemmatimonadaceae bacterium | reverse complement strand
CAACATGACCTTTCTCCGGGCTGTTCCCCCGAAGGATATAGTGTAGCTTTGTAGTGTCAAGTACTTTGCGTCTCGTCAGCGCTGGCGACCGCTTTCCGTTGGAGCTCCGGCTTGCTGCCACGCTCGCCAGCCGCCAGCCATTGAGGCGACGTTCCTGTATCCCATCTTCTGGAGATTGTCCGCCGACAGCGCCGAACGAAAACCCCCACCGCAGTAAAGAATCAGCTCGGCATTCTTGTCGGGAATCCGCTGTTCGATGTCGCGCTCGATTACGCCCTTGCCCATGTGCTCGGCACCACGCGCGTGACCTGCCGCCCATTCGCTTTCTTCACGCACGTCAATGAGCTTGGCGCTACCACTCTCGGCCTTGCGACGCGCTTCATCGACGGTGACTTCGCGCACCCTTGTTTTCGCGTCGTCCACGAGTTTGAGGAAACCGGGCGAATGCTTCACACGCCGAGGGGTGCACGCCTGCCGGTCAGCTGTCTCAGGCCGGCATGCGCACTTCGTCGCGCGACGAGCTCCGCGGTCGCGACGGCGGCGGCGGACAAAGCCGTCCATCCCAAAGCCTTCGACCAGCCATCGCCACCCTTGAAGCTGGGGGGATCCTCGTCTTTCCAGGCCCGCCATCCTGTTTCGAGGCCGCGCTCCATTAATTGTCCAGCTACCATTGCGGCGCCTGCGCCCACCAGTAGCCAGGTTGCCTTCCGCGAGTTGTTTTTCCGTTTCACGTTTTCTTCACCGCCTTGGTCTCGGAAGGGTCAAAGAGGCAAGCGCAGTGCCGTTCGCCAGCTCCCTCACCAGCCTTCCCGGGTTCTCAAAGAAGTGATGTGCGCGACGTGATGTCGCCCGTGCCACGCATACTGCGCCAACAGCTGCTTAAGTGTAAATACGCGGCCGTGTTCCGGATGCCGCAGTCCGCGATTGAAATCGGCGGTATCCATCGATCGAAGCAGAGCGACCCAACGCAAGTGGAGCGCATCCAGCAAGTCGAGCGAGACCGCGATCGGAACTTTCTGACAATCGGCGAGCTCCGCCCACGCGGCCTCGTCGTAGGGCTTGATCGTCGGCTCGTTCTCCGTAAGCGCGAGCTTGAAGCGCGTATAGGCATTCAGGTGGCTGTCGGGAACGTGATGGACAACCTGTTTTACCGTCCATCCGCCCGGGCGGTATCGCGTCTCGAGTTGGTCGCGAGATAGACCCGCGACTGCAGATCGAAGCGCGCCTGGAGCCTCGGCAATCTGCGCAATGAGAGTCGGGTACTGCGACTCGTCGATCGGCGCGTCGAAGTCGAACTTCCCAACGGGATAGCGAAGCTCTGTTTCCCGGATCGTCGTTGTCATGGCAGTAATGGCGAGAGGTTAGGCGATGCGCTCTGGCAGGTGGACCGCAACCTGGGAGCCGTCCGCGACGAAAGCGGAGGCAGGAGGTTCTCTGAGTATACTCGCAAACGGCTCATCGTAGAATTCCACCAGCGCTCCCTCGAGCTCCCAGCGCGCGTCCGCCCACACATTCCAGCGCGCGTGGTCAACGCGATATTCGATGGTGCCACCATCACGCTGCCTGGTGTATCCCCACTTGCGCTCGGACAAAAACTCCTCGTCCGAGCCGACGCGCATGCTTTGCGACGGTCCGTCGACGTGAAGCGCTAACCGACACTGGTCGCGTGGACCCCCAAACTGATACTCCACACTCTGAAGCTCACCGTTGGTCTCCACGAGAGTGTGTTGCATCGGAACGCTGCGATAGGGCTCGTTGTAAGTGAGCTTCGCGACCTCCGACACCAGTGGAAGTGGGACCATCTCCCGAATGAATACAACGCCGGCACGCAGCTCCTCTTCGACCACACGCCGAACGTAAAAGCGCAGGTTCACCTCCTCGAAATCCTGATGAAAGAACGCGGGCAGGCTCAACACGTGTGTATCGAGAAAAAGAAATCCGACAAGGCTCACAAAATGGCGCCCGTCATGGTCGTCGAGCTGAGTGCCCTTCGGCAGCTTCGGACGGAGCACGCTTGGATCCACCTCGTAATTGAGCATCGCGAGGTAGCGCCATTCGGCGGTAAGGAACGTTCGCGTCATCGCCCGGGGTTTCCGACGGATCGCGAAATGCGGGCGCCGTATACCGGCGTTAGCCGCAGCCTTCGACCCACTTCACCTCGGGAAGGCGCCCGCCCCGAAACATCGTCACGTGCTTGCCGTCGGTCTCGAAGACGAGCGCTTTGCCGGCGCTGGCACTGTCGCCCATCACCGTCATGTAGTGCCCGCCCTCGATGTACTTGTGCGGCTCGACCTTCAAGTCGTCGTCGTAGATGCTCTTGAGGCGATCCTCGCTGTCGCCGATTTTTGCGCCATCTTCGGTCGTGACCGCGCCGGTATCGACGTCGATTCGCGCGACCTTGCCGTTCACGACCATTACGCTCACTCCTTCGGGGATTCCCGCACCAACAGCTGGAAATACGAAATCGCAGCGTGGATTCATTGTCGGGTTCTGATTGAGCAGACCCATGTTCACGGCATCATCGAGCGTCATGCCGATCTGAATCTGCCCCAGTCCGTCTTCGCTGAGAGCAAGATCGCTCACGGTATCATGTGCCGCTCCGTTAGGGCCGGTTCGTCCTTTGACCGCCTTCTCGTCGCCCCTGTTGCACGCAGACACGAATGAAGCGAGAAGCACGATGACCGCGAACAACCCCAGTATCGAGCGCTGCCTGTTCATTATCGTCCTCCGCCACCGGCCGCGTGCCCGGAGCGCCGAGTGATTAGGTGCCAACCTGATGAAATCTTTCCTGGTAACGGGCTATCGATTCATTGATCACGCGGGCTGCAACTTCGCTCTTCTCCCACCCTACGATCTCGACCCGCCGCCCTTCCAGATCCTTGTAGATATGGAAGAAATGCTCCACTTCCTTCAAATAATGCTGAGAAAGATCAGCTATGTCGAAGTACTCGTGGTAGTACGGGTCATGACACGGCACCGCCAGAATTTTGTCATCTGGCTCACCTCGATCGAGCATCTTCAGAACACCCAGTGGTCGGCAGTCGATCTGGCAGCCGGGAAATGTCGGCTCGGTGATGTGGACGAGGACATCGAGCGGGTCGCCATCCTCGTGCAACGTGCGCGGGATGAGTCCGTAATCTCCCGGATAATGAACAGCGGAATAGAGCACGCGGTCGAGGCGAATCATGCCGGTGGTCTTGTCCAGCTCGTATTTGTTGCGGCTTCCGGCTGGTATCTCGATCACGGCCGTCACGTTGTCCGGAGGATGAATCCCGGCTGGCAGATCATGCCACGGATTGATCACGTGGTGACACGCTCCATCGTCCCCTTATACCTCATCGGCTCTTCATCGACGCCGAAGTTGCGTTCGGCGAGCTCGGTCACGCGCTCCAGCTGCGCAGTCATTAGGTCAGGTTTGTCCGAAGCCTCTGCGAATTCCCGCAGCTGATCGAGATCGTAGATGTTCGGCAGGGTCGTCACCACCCGCTGTTCAGCGAGCAGCCACTTGAGCGCCGCCTGCCCCAGAGTCATCTCAGTGGTGAGGAAATCGAGCGTGCGAACCTTTTTCAACCCGTTCGTGAGCCACGAGCGCGGACGATGCCGGCGATGGTCGTTGGCAGGGAACACGGTGTCCTCCGTGTATTTTCCCTCCAGCATCCCGGACGCGTGTGTCACACGGATGTTGAAGCAGCAGCTGCGAGCGCTCTCACTGGCCGCTTCAATCATAGACGAACCGGGATGCTGCTCGAGCACGTTCCAGATCATCTGAATGGTGCCGATGTCGTTCTCTCGCTCGCACAACTCGACCGCCTCGTAGAGCCAACCGATCGCCGGTCCGAACGCGGCGCCCCAGACGCGGATCAATCCTTCGTCCTTCATTTCGCGCAGCGTTTGCCAGATCGCAGCGTCACGCACGTGCTCCATCTTGACGTTGTGCAACTGGAGCACATCGAGGTGATCTGTCTCGAGTCTCTCGAGGCACCGGTCGAGCGCGAAGCGCATGTAATCGCGATCGAACCTTTGTGGCAGTTCGCTCTGGCCACGACGCGCGGATTGCGCGGCAGCATCGTAGATGTCGTATCCAATCTTCGTCGAATACAACACCTGGTCCCGCTTCCCGCGAAAAGCCCGGGCGAGCTGCCTCTCTCCACGACCGTTGCCGTAGGTGTCGGCAGTGTCGAAGAAGGTGACACCGTAATTCGAGTTCGCGACGCGCAGTAGCTCCACTGCTTCGTCGTCAGTTTTCTCGCCCCACCAGCCGGTAGAGAGCGTCCACGTGCCAAAGCCGACTTCGCTGGCGGTAAGGTCGGTTCCGGGGAATTGCCTATAGCGCATTTCGGATCGTTCGTGGTCGAGCGTACAAGTTAACCGCGCCACCTCCGTCCCGCCGCAAACCAAGCTGTTACTTCAGCTTGTTCACCCAGTCGGCAATTGCTGGTCCCAGCTCGGGAACGATCGGAATCGTCGGATCCGTGTAGAGCTTCGCTTGCGCCAGCCGATCGTCGCTCATCGCTGCTCGGTAAACGTGATTGGCCGCCGGTATGACCACCAACTTCGCCACAGGCTGCGCTGTTTTGAGAGCACGTGCATCGCTCTCGCTGACCTGAATGTCTCGTCCGCCCTGAACGATCAGCACGGGGACCTTCACTTTCGCGATCTCGGCGACCGGATCGTACTTGACCCAACTCTGCATGAAGCGACGATTTGTCGGCTGCAGCAGCGACATCAGGCCAGGGTGCACATCTCCCGCTGCTTCCCCGCGCAGATAACGCGCAAATGCCGAGTCCCACTTCACGAGCTCGGGGAGCGGGAGCTGCTTGGATAGCTGCTCGCGCAGCACCATACTGATGGGTCTGCCCGCGCCAGACATCATTACTATTCCGGCGGCCGGCGCACCCCGATTCACCGCCTGCAAAACCAGCTCGGCGCCCTCGCTGTGCCCAATCAGAATGACTTTCGAGAACCTCCTGTCCGCGACGAGTCTTCTCGCGCCGGCAATCGCGTCGGCGATGAAGTCGTCGATCGAGATTGAGTTGAGGTCGACCTTCTGAAGATTGTCGCCCAGCACCCTCTTGTCGTAACGAACCGACGCGATGCCGGCTGTCGCCAGCTGCCAGGCAAGAATGGCGTAGAGATTGGAGTTGTTCTGCGCGCGCAAGAGGCCCGAATTACCATTTCGATCCGTAGGACCAGAGCCGGCTACGATCAACGCGACTGGAATCTGATGATTGTATTTCGCGGGAATCGTAAGCGTCCCCGGCAGGGTCAGCGTCCCGCTCTGAATCGTGAACGGTGTTTCGATCACGCTCTTTGGCGGAACGGTATCGATAGCCGGTGTCAATGCCCGAGAGCGAAGCATTGATGTGTCCACTGCCTGACCGGCGGCGGTCGCCAACGCGATCGACACGAGCGAACTCGCCACGATCAGCGAGAACGGAAAGAATCTAAGAGTGTTCATTAGTCGAAATTGAAGAGCGCTAACTGACAGGACTTGCCGGCCGTTGCTCGCGCCTCCATTCGAGATACGAGTAGACCATGACTCCAGCGCTACAGAGCAGTATCACGGCGAAGAGAACTATGTGCGCAAACTGAGCCGAGACGAAAGCAGCCAGAATCATGATGATTCCGCCGGCGACGAAGATCCGGCCTCCGAGCCTATGCGTCTTTTCCCACACGCGATCGCTCGATAGCGTCCACGGCGTTCTGAGTCCAATGAACCAATTCGGGCGAGCACGCGGAAGGAGATTGCCGATGACGACAAAAAGAACCCCGACTCCGATTGGAAGAACTCGCTGTAGGTCGACTGGATAACCCAGCGCGGCACGGAGCACGACCAGGTGAAGGCCAAGCATGAATAGCATAAGCGAGATCATGATGCCTTCGAAGGCGCCGCCAAACTTCGCGTAGTTTCGGCCGCGCGGGTCGATCACCGGAAGGAATCGCAGGAGCGCCCACATCCCAATCAGAAAGAGGGGGATCATCCACACGCCCCAAGCGCGGTTGCTCCATCCGTTCGGATGTCCCTGAAGATCCCAGTGCGTCGCAATGGTCGGCGGCGAAGCTGGATAGGTGATGGCCGAGGCAATTATCGCGGCGACGACGATAAAGAATGGAATCCATTTACGCATTTGATCTCCGCGGGCGAAGCCACTTGATGAGATGCTCGACTACATCCTGAAACACCGTCGTATTGAGCTCGTAGACCACGTGCTGTCCGTTCCGCTCAGCGAGGATCAACTCGGCGTCCTTGAGGACGCTCAGGTGGCGTGAGATCGTCGCCCAGCTGGTGCTGAACTTGTCGGCGATCTCGCCGGAGGTACGCGGTCCTGAGCGCAACAGCTCGAGTATCTCCCGCCTGGTTGGATCGGACAGCGCGCGAAAAACATCATTCATGGATAGTTAGTTAATTAGCCAATCGTCTAATTATATTCTGTTCCGACGACCGGTCAAGGGGTTTGCTGATCTAGAGCTGATTTGCAGCTTCGGTGGCGAAGTAAGTCACAATGAAGTCCGCGCCGGCACGACGGATGCCGAGCAGCGACTCCATCATCACCCGATCCTTTTCGATCCAGCCGCGATCGGCGGCTGCGCAGATCATCGCGTATTCGCCACTCACCTGGTAAGCCGCAACCGGATAACCCGTCTCGGCCTTCACGCGCGCGACGATGTCCAGATACGGGCCGGC
>DASWCI010000388.1:0-5812 GCA_036390195.1 Gemmatimonadaceae bacterium | reverse complement strand
GCCTCGATGCGGATTTTCTGCTCCTTGCCAGTGGCCTTGTCCTTCGCGGTCACGTGCAGGATTCCGTTGGCGTCGATGTCGAAGGTGACCTCGACCTGTGGCAGGCCGCGTGGTGCGGGCGGAATGCCGGTGAGCTGGAACTTGCCGATCGTCTTGTTGTACGTCGCCAGCTCGCGCTCACCCTGAAGAACGTGAATCTCCACCGTTGTCTGATTGTCGTCAGCCGTCGAGAAGGTTTCGCTCTTTTTGGTCGGGATCGTGGTGTTGCGCGGAATGAGGACCGTGGTCACTCCACCCAGCGTCTCGATGCCGAGCGAAAGCGGCGTGACGTCGAGCAGGAGCACGTCCTTCTGCTCGCCGGTCAGAACCGCGCCCTGCACGGCGGCACCAATCGCCACGACTTCGTCGGGATTGACGCCTTTGTTTGGCTCCTTCCCGAAAAACTTCTTGACGATGTCCTGAACCTTTGGCATCCGCGTTTGTCCGCCGACCAGGATTACCTCGTCGATTTCGCCGGGCTTGAGACCTGCGTCCGCCAGCGCCTTTTCCATCGGTGGGATCGTACGCTGGACCAGATCATCGACTAATTGCTCGAGCTTTGCTCGCGTCAGCGAGTAATTGAGATGCTTCGGCCCGCTCTGGTCAGCGGTGATAAAAGGCAGGTTTATATCCGTCGACGGAGCCGTGCTCAGCTCCATCTTTGCCTTCTCACCCGCTTCCTTGAGGCGCTGCAGCGCCATTGGATCCTTCGATAGATCGATCGCCTGGTCGCGCTTGAATTCGCTCACCAGCCAGTCAATCACTCGCTGATCGAAATCGTCACCGCCAAGGTGGGTGTCGCCATTGGTCGACTTCACCTCGAACTGGCGCGAGCCTTCGACATCGTAAAGCTCGAGGACGGAAATGTCGTAAGTGCCGCCGCCGAGGTCGAATACTGCGACTTTTTCGTCCTTTTTCTTGTCGAGGCCGTATGCGAGTGCCGCGGCAGTCGGCTCGTTGATGATGCGAAGCACGTCGAGGCCAGCGATCTTGCCAGCGTCCTTGGTGGCCTGCCGCTGTGAGTCGTTGAAGTAAGCAGGCACAGTGATGACTGCTTTCTCGACCTTGTAGCCGAGGTAGTCTTCAGCGGTCTGCTTCATCTTCTGAAGAATCATCGCCGAGATCTCGGGCGGCGAGTAGCGCTTGCCCTGGACTTCGACCATCGCGAGATCATTCGGTCCCGAGACGACTTTGTAGGGAACGCGCTTAATCTCGTCCGGCACTTCCGCGACCTTGCGTCCCATGAAGCGCTTGATCGAGAAGACCGTGTTCTGCGGATTCGTTACTGCCTGTCTTTTTGCGATCTGACCAACGAGCCGCTCGCCGTCTTTAGTGAAGCCGACGACTGAGGGCGTTGTGCGTCCACCTTCCGCGTTCGGGATGACGACGGGATCGCCGCCTTCCATCACCGCAACTACGGAATTAGTGGTACCGAGATCGATTCCAATTACTTTGTCAGCCATTCGTTGATTCTCCCCGCGGGCAGACCGCTCGCGTTCAGATATTGCCAAGTCTCGCCGTTTACCCAAGCAAGCACGAGGCCGCTTTTATCTGCCATATCGGCGCATTTTCCGAGAAAATGCATAGCTGAGTCGCGCCAAGTTGCCGGCCCGCCCGGACTTTGCCATCTTGGCGGGTCTCAGTAACCCATCGTCCGGGAGGGTCAATGCGCGCTATGGTGGGAGTTCTTTTCGTGGCGGTGGGTTTTCTTTGCCTAAGCCTGCTTCAGCCGGCGTACGCCGACCGCGCCCGCTCGACCCCGCACGTCGATGTAGTTGGGAACGACTACGCCTTCAACCCACTGCCAAAACGCATCAAGCAAGGCACGACGATCTTCACCTTCGCCAATCACGGTAAGGTGCCACACGAGTTGGCTCTTGGGAGGCTCAAGAAGGGAACCACGATCGATGAGATAATTGCCGGGGTTAAGGCCGGAGGACGACCGCGAGATTATATCGAGCGATCGGTCGGTGTTCTCGTCGCGGGTCCTGGCTCGTCTCCCGAGGGCAAACTGCTCGTGGATTTGCAAAAAGGCGAGACCTATCTGGTGTTCTGCAATTTCAAGGATACTCCCGAGGCGCCGGCTCACATCCTGCTCGGGATGTATTCCGTCTTTCGTCCGGAATAAGCGAGCGAACTTCGCTTGCGCGCGATGCGTCCGCGGCTCGTCGTTTGACTCCGAGCCGGGGGCGTTTGACCGAGTGATAGCTTTTACCAATAACTTTTGCGCGCGCATTAACCTGAACGCCACCGCGAAGTGATCCCGCTCAGCGACGAATTACCCACGATTCGCACTCCGTGGATGACGTACACCATCCTCATCGTAATGCTCGCGACCTGGATCCTGGTGCAGGGCGCGGGATTCGATCAGCAAGCGCTCGCCGCCAGCGTGTGCAACCTCGGGATGGTCCCGGGAGAGATCACGCACATGGCGCCAATCGGCGAGGCAGTACCGCTGGGGCGGGGAATGGCGTGCGTCGTCGACAACGATCCGATCAACATCTTCACTCCCCTCATCTCGATGTTCCTCCATGGCGGGTGGGGACACATCCTTGGCAACGCGCTCTTTTTTTGGGTTTTTGGAAACAACATTGAGGACAGCCTCGGCCACTTTCGCTTCCTCGTTTTCTACCTCGTGTGCGGTCTGGCCGCCGCGGCAGCGCACATTATCGCCCAGCCCGCATCGCCCCTTCCAACGGTCGGTGCGTCAGGCGCCATCTCGGGAATTCTCGGCGCGTACCTGGTGTTGTATCCGAGGGTAAGAGTTCGGATGCTTTTTTACTTTATCATCTTCTTCAAGGTGATTCCGATTCCTGCCTGGATGGTTCTCATCTGGTGGTTCTTCTGGCAGCTTGTAGCCGCGCTGCCGGAACTCAAGAACGGGGCAGACCTCACCGGCGGCGTTGCGGTTTGGGCCCACCTCGGCGGTTTCGTTACAGGCGTGGTACTGGTGAAAATCTTTGAGAATCGCAGGTTAGTAATCCGGCGCACGACCGCCGCGTAAACACCACCGAACACCACCCAAAGCAATGACCGACCCTGCGCTGTTCCTCAATCGTGAGCTGAGTTGGCTCGAGTTCAACGGCAGAGTCCTTCACGAAGCAATCGATGACAGGAATCCGCTGCTCGAACGGCTCAAGTTTCTCGCGATCTTCAACACCAACCTCGACGAGTTCTACATGGTGAGGGTGGCAGGTCTGCGTCGGCAGGTCGCGGCTGGTGTTCATCACATTCCGCCCGACGGCATGTCGCCGGCGGATCAATTGGCTGCTATCAACGCCCGAGTGCACGACCTGATGAGCGCGCAGCGTACTCTGCTCTACGACACGCTCCTGCCCGCTCTGACCAAGCACGGTGTGAGTCTCGTAAGCATCGAAGACCTGACAGCCACCGAGTGGCAAACAGTAGATGAATTCTTCGAGGCGCAGGTCTTTCCCGTACTGACGCCACTCGCAGTCGATCCCGGCCACCCATTCCCGTACATCTCCAATCTGTCGCTCTCGCTGGCAGTGCAGATCCGCGATCCCGTTAGCAACGCAGTGAGGTTCGCGCGGGTGAAGGTTCCGAAAAGCCTTCCGCGTTGGATCCCGTTTGGACGTGGCAACGCGTTCATTCCGCTCGAGCAGGTAATTGGTGCGAACCTTGGATCGCTCTTTCCAGGGATGGACATTCAGGGCTTCAACACGTTCCGCGTCACGCGGTATTCGGATCTCGAGCTATCTCACTCCGAAGACGACGACAATCTTCTCTCGCTTATCGAGGAGCAGGTCTTCCAGCGTCGCTTCGCGGAGGTCGTGCGCATCGAAGTGGAAAGCGGGATGCCGGACTCGCTTCGACAGCTGCTCATGGAGGAGTTGCGTGAGGATCAGCCTGAAGAAATGCGCCCGCTCGCAGATCCAGAATTGGTGGAGACCGGTCCGTTGCTGGACCTGGGCGACCTGATGACGCTCGCGTCTCTCGAGATCGCTGAGCTACGTGATCCTCCATTCGTCCCCGCAACACCTCCCGAGCTCAAGGACCCCGCGAGAAGCATCTTCGATGTACTGAAGGAGAAGGATGTGATGGTCCACCATCCGTTCGATTCTTTTAACCTCTCGGTGGAGCAGTTCCTGTTGGCGGCGGCGACGGACGACAACGTTCTCGCCATCAAGATGACTTTGTATCGCACGTCGGGAGACACAGGTGTCGTGCGCGCGCTTACCGAAGCGGCGCAGCGGGGGAAGCAGGTTGCGGTTCTCTTCGAGCTCCAGGCGCGATTCGACGAAGCCAATAACATCACCTGGGCCAGAACCCTCGAGGATTACGGCGTGCACGTCGCTTACGGCCTGCCAGGTCTCAAGACTCACGCGAAAACGACCCTGGTGGTGAGGCGCGAGGCCGATGGCATCAAGCGCTACGCGCACATTGGATCGGGTAACTACAACTCGAAAACCGCCCGGATCTATACCGACATCGGGCTGCTCACGAGCAGTCCGTCCATCGGCGCGGACCTTACCGATCTCTTCAACGCACTGACCGGGTTCTCGCGGCAACGTCTCTATCGGAAGTTATTAGTTGCGCCGCCGAACATGCGCTTCCGCTTCCTGGAAATGATCGAGCGCGAAGCAGCCAACGCGCGCGAAGGAAAACCAGCAAGGCTCATTGCGAAGATGAATGCGCTCGTCGATGCGGAAATCATCGAGGCGCTATACGCCGCGTCACAGGCGGGAGTGGAAATCGATCTCATCGTCCGCGGCACCTGTTGCCTTCGGCCCGGCGTTCCCGGCGTCAGCGACCGGATAAGGGTAGTCAGCATCGTAGGAAGGTTTCTCGAGCACTCGCGGTTGTTTTATTTCGCCAATGGCGGGGAGGAGCAGTTCTACTTCGGTTCGGCTGATTGGATGCCGCGAAACCTCGATCGAAGGGTGGAAGCCGTTGCGCCCATCGACGATGCAACGCTCCATCCGCGACTGCATTCGCTGCTGGCCACCTGTCTCGCCGACAACAGGCAGGCGTGGGATCTCGCAGCCGACGGAACGTACAGGCAGCGAGATCCGAATGGAGAGCCGGTAAGAGCAACTCACCAGCTGCTGCTTATCGATTCGTGGGGGATGATCAAACCCGGTGATCAGAGATCCGGACCCGCGATCAGCCGACCCAGCGATCTGAAGTCAGCCGTCCGATCGTGGTCCTAAAGCGCGGAGCTCCGCACGAATCGGTGGCTCGAATGTCGGGTCTGGGATAGATTCTTCGCGCACTGGAACTCGAGCGGACCTGTTCGAGCATTCGGGACTCTCACGGAGATCGTCCTTTGCGGATTCTTCCTCGCGACGAAAAGTTCTACGACATGTTCACCGAGCTCGCGAAGAGACTGACCGGCTCGGCGAGCATCCTTCAGGAAATGTTTCAGAGCCCGGCGCAGCTCGACTCGAAAGTGACGGCCATTAAGGGACTCGAGCACGAGGCCGACAACCTGACCCACGACATCATCGACCGTATCGACCGCACTTTCGTTACTCCTTTCGACCGCGAGGACATTCACGCGCTCGCGTCGGAGCTGGACAACGTGATCGACTTGATCGATGGTACCGCCCGGCGCGCCCAGATATTCCGGATCCAGAAGGCCCGCCCCGCCGCGGTAGTTCTCGCCGAGGTTCTTGCACGCGCCGGCAGTGCGGTCGAGGAGGGCGTGCGCAACATGAAGAATGCAAAGCACGTCTACGCCATCAGCGAGAAGCTAAAGACCCTGGAGGAGGAGGGAGATGCCGTCTACCACGAAGCGATGGGGAAGCTC
>DASWCI010000387.1:0-4413 GCA_036390195.1 Gemmatimonadaceae bacterium | reverse complement strand
GCCGGCGAGAATGAGTCCGGTAGGACTCGACCCGGTGTAACGAAGATCCAGAAGATTGAGCAGCGCCGCGACATTGGACTCCAGCGCACTCTTTCCCCGAAACGATTCCGCCAGATTGAAAACGAGATCGGGCTGTGGGTTGGTCAGGTCCCATATCAGTGGCTCGACAGAATCGTCGACCGCCAAACGTCGGGTCGTGTGACCATTTTGCGCCAATGCCGTATCGAGCTGGTCGAGCAACGGGTCGACCGGTGGATCGAGAGCGTCCTTGCTGTGCAAGACCGTGATCTTCACGAATCCCCTGCGGATTCAGTCCCGTCGATTGCGTTAGTGTGACGGTAGTTCATCATGACGGCGGTTCCGAACGCCGTGAGCTCGATGAGAGTCGCTGCCTCGAGCCCGCCGAGCCGGAGACCGAGCTGCGCCGCGCGCGCAGCGAGGAAATCCACGAACTGCCGCACTACCGACGCATTCTCTCCGGTCCAGTAGGCGATGCGCGTGACGATCTCGCGCTTGTGCCGCGCGATGAAATCCGCGGCCGATGCCGCGGCGGGTGCGTGCTCCTCAGTCACGAAGATCGTCCTGAGGTCGCCGTCGAAGAGCCGCTGATCGCGAATCGGAATCTTCTCTTCGTTGTCTTCGTAGTGCTGCGCCACGGTGTACTGCATCGCAGCGACGGGGAGATCATCAGCGGACGGCTCGGGAACCTCAGGAATCTGGTGCGCGATCTCCACCATCACCGTGTCCACGTACTCGAGTTTCACCAACGCTCCCCACCCCTCATACGCGCGGCGCCAGTCTAGTCCGGGAGTCAGCCATACCGCGAATGTTTCGGCAAAATCCTCGTCCGGGTGCTTCTGCGCGTACCAGCCGAGGATGTGTCGCACGAACTCGCGGGAGAACGGATCGGCGCGGTATCGCTCCCGGTACGGACGGGAGTACGGTCCGAACATCTTTCGCCAATCGGGTCGATCGTAAAGGCGATAGGCGTAGTTGAACGCATGACCAGCCTCGTGCCGCAGATAGCGCATCGACTCTTCGGCGCTCTCGACCGCCGAGGAGTAATCCTCCTCGATCTTGGAGAGCCGCGCGTCGGCGAGATAGAACGGCACCCCGATTAGCGGGGTTCCGTCCGGACAACCCCACTGGTCGCTCAGGTAAACCGGCGGCCTGAAGTCGAGACCTTTTGCCGCGAGCTCTTCGTAAAGCTGGTTGACCAGCTTCTCGAGGAGCGTTCCGCGAATCTCGAGACCAATGTCTGAGATGCGCTGCGACAGGAGCGCGTGACGCTCTCCTTCCCAATTGGGAGCCGCGTGTTCCACTAGAGCATCATTTAAGTAAGAGTTCTGTAACTGCAACTAAAGACTACCCGCTGGGGGCTTTAGGCGGGACGGCTGGGGGCTACGAACTGGGCTTAAAGCCAGGTGGAACTAGCCCGAAGCCCCAAGCCGCCCCGCCTGCGGCTCCCCGCGGGTAGTCCTCTTTTTCCGTCGAGGGCTAGATGCAAAAAACCCCGCACAACCAGCGGGGCTTTGAGTAGATCAGATCCCGGAACAGCTACGCGGCGCGGGTCGCGGTTTCGGTAGCTGCTGGCTCGGGGACCGGTCCCCAGATATATGCGGAAAACATGGGAGTGGGTTCCGTCCTGTCTCCCCTGGAAATGATGATGCCGAGCGGCTCGGATGACTCGGTTTCCTTACGATCCTTCTTCATCGACTGTCTCACGTTGAGTTTTGTTCACTGGTGCGCACTGGTGCGCGCCGCCCTTGAAAGCAGTGCGCGTGCCACGCTCGACGCTTGACGTATCTTATTGTTAATCAATTACTTACGGACTGACTGGGTCGCGCAGGCCTTGGGAGTGTCGCAAAACGACACTTGGTAAGAGGACACCCGTGTGCTTATGACACAGGATCTGAACTGGCGATTTTTCTAAGGATCAGCTGGCGATTTTTCTGGCCAGGAAGCTCTTGGACGAGCTAGAGTCGTCTTCGATCGAGATCGACCAGCCCCTGTACTGACGCCGCAGCTCCGACACAGACAGGCCGCGCTGTCCGCGCACGATTGTCCCGACGAGATGAACACCGCCCTCTCGAGTCGCGCCCTGAAGAAGCTCGAACGCCCGACCGCGTTCTGCCGCCGTAAGTCCCGTGAATGCGTCGGGTGTGCACACCACCGCGCCGAGTGGTACGTCTGGCGACCAATCAGTAATATCGGCGACGTAGCTCTGAATCCTGTCGGCGAGCCCTGCCGCGTGGGCTGCATTCATTACTCGCTCCAATGAATTCAATTCGCGGTCGACCGCAGTCACTTCACACCCGTGCGCGGCGAGATAAAGCGCCGTGCGATCAATATCTCCACCCGCGACGAGCACGTTCGATTCAGCAGGCGGGTGAACTTCGCGAGCGAGGACTCCGTCGGCGCGGATGCCCCAGTGCTCGGGACGACGGTACTCCTCGAGCAGCTTCAGCCGCTTTCTCCGCCAGGTATCGTAGCCAGGAATGCGCAGGCGCTTTCGGATGATGCGATCGACTTCGGCCCAAAGCAGAAGCTCATCCATGGCAAACTGCTCGCCAGCTCGCAGAGACGCGGCGGCTTCGTCGCCAATCTTCAGAATGGCGGAGCGCGACACGGACTCTTTGTAATTCTCGATCTCGTTCTCTACGTACAGCTCGTACTCGTGCTTGAGAGAGCGAGGTATGTGTTGCGCCATGGCGTCGGGCAGAGGACAGGTGCTGTAGCCAGGTGTTTAAAGTAGACGGACGGACTCCTGCCGCAAGTGTCAGTTCACAGCTCAACTGCTGAAGCTGATCCGGGTCGTGCGTAATGAGCGCGTCGCTCGCTCACGCAGAGCGCAGCCGACCGCCCGCTCTATCCTCTAGGCTGCGGCGGATATCAACCCAACTCGAACCGCGTAGCGAACTAGACTGACGACATCGTGCATCTGCAAACGCTTCATTACTTCGCCGCGATGACTCTCCACCGTCTTGACGCTCAGCTTCAATCGGTCGGCGATCTCCCGCGTACGATGTCCCGTCGCAACCATGCGCAACACCTCAAGCTGACGCGGAGTGAGCTTGTGCAGCGGGCGGCGGATGGAGACAGCGGTCGAGATCGAGCTTGAAAGGCGACTGAGATTGGCTTTGAGGATTACGTCTTCACAGCCGTCGCGGAGACATGCCACTGTTTTCTCGCCGTTGAGCGAGTTGCTCACGATGATGAAGGGCGTGGTCGGCCGTACCTTGCGGAGAAGAGCCAACGCGGCGCGCGCATCGAAATGCGGAATTGAGTGCTCCGAGAGCACAACGTCTGGACCGAAGTCTTCAAGGGCAATGGCGAACTCATCTTCACAGTCGACGCGCTTGGTGATGGCGGCCACTCCAGCGCGGCTCAACTCGTGCTTTATGAGCTCGACGTCGGCCTCGTTCTTTTCCAGAAGCAGTACACGTAGGGGCTTTGTCATAGGGCGGGAAACACTTCCACTGCGCGTCACGTCTCCGGCAGACGCTCTGGCACCGCGACAAGATCATTGCGCAGTCGCACGGATCCCCTCATTATGGAGCTTACCGTGCCATTGTTCATCTTTACTATACTTTGCTGTACTTTGCTAAGCAAGTTCGGCGACTTTGACGAACTCTTTCGTGACGGCAGCTCTAGCATCGGCGCGGAGCGGTCCGTCAGCTTATCACGACTTCGGCGAGGTGCCTATTGGGTAAACCCCTGAGGGCTCGTCAGAGAACCGACGAGAGCGAGCTGCTGGATATCGGTGAAGCCGCCGCACTCCTGCACGTCAGTCAAGCGTCGCTGCGACGCTGGACGAACTCGGGACGTCTGCGATGTCACCGCGTTGGGCAGCGGAGAGAGCGGCGATTCCGGCGCGACGACCTTCTGTCCTTTCTCGAAGGCGAGTACCCTAACGACAGCGCACCCGGAGGCCGAGCCCCACTGAATGCATCGCCCGATACACGCGGGTCCGTGACCGCCACTCGCGGCGATCATTTGTGTGGCTTCTACGCCTCGGACATTGGCCGCATCAGCCTCGCGGTTCCATTTCTGCTCGACGGGCTGAACGAAGGCAGCGTGTGCTTTCTGATAGGTCCGCTGCGCGCGCGAGTGCACATAATCAAGCATCTGGAGAAGCAGCGCCGCTTTTTACAAGCGGACATCGAAGCCGCGACGCTGATTCCGTCCGAGCATCATGATTCACCCCGTGGGCAGTGCAGGTACTTCCGCAAGATCATGGAGAAGCGAGCGTCCGCGGACGCACACTCGTTCCGTGTCTTCGGTGACATGTGGGGGCTGCGTTCGAAGATCAGCCAGGCTTCGTTGATCGAATTCGAGGCACTTTACGACCGGCTCATCGCTCGCAAATACCCCGTGGTGACGTTGTGCATCTACGATGTACGGAGATTTTCC
>DASWCI010000386.1:0-3145 GCA_036390195.1 Gemmatimonadaceae bacterium | reverse complement strand
GCCACAGTATTCCCGCCTTCTTCAAGCGCCGTCCGGTGCGCAGCGGCATCGATTCCCCGCGCCATACCGCTCACGATCGAGACGCCGTTGCGGACCAGCGCCCGCGTCAGCGTGCGGGTGATTCGCTCCCCATAAGCGGTGGAGTTCCTGGTCCCTACGATCGCCGCGCGAGGCTTTGACAGCGCCGAGGGTCGACCGATCGCGAAGAGCTTACGCGGAGGACTAGCGAGGTCGGCCAGCTCGCTCGGATAGTTGGTCGAACCTGGCGCCCAGCATTGCACAGTCCCAGCATTCGCCCCGACTTGTGGTGTCGATGCTTGGTCTGCGCGCGCTGTGTCGAGCGACCTCGTAGATACTTGAAGCGCCAAAACCAACCTCAGGGCAGACTTACAGTTACATCTTCCGGTCTAACGCTTTGCTTGAGCCGCAAAAGCTCCGTCCACCATGCGGCCGTAAGTGCGTCCAAACCTTCGCGCGCGGCCGCACTCACGGCAAAAAGACCGAACGCTCCCGGCGCGTTGATGGGTGGAGCGTACTCTTCGCCGAGTAAATCCATTTTTGTGAAAACCACGCAGTGAGGTTTGTCTGCGAGGTCGGGCGAGTACTCGGCGATCTCGCGTCTCAGCTGGTCGTACTCGGCCTGCCAGTCCAGCGCGTCGATCGGAATCAGGAAGGCGAGAATGCGTGTCCGTTCGATGTGTCGAAGAAACTGAAGACCCAATCCCTTGCCTTCGTGCGCGCCTTCGATGATGCCCGGGATGTCGGCGACGACAAAAGTCCGGTGATCCGACAATTGAACGACGCCAAGGTTGGGTTGGAGCGTCGTGAACGGGTAGTCAGCGATTTTTGGCCGTGCGGCCGAGATGACCGAGAGAAGCGTCGACTTCCCAACGTTCGGCTGACCAACGAGACCTACGTCGGCGATCAGCTTCAACTCCATCTCGATCGTGCGGACCGCACCCTCTTCGCCGGGTTGCCATTCGCGCGGTGACTGATGGGTGGCGGTCGCGAAGAAGGCGTTGCCCTTCCCGCCCCGACCGCCCGCGGCGATCACCGCTTCCTGGCCGTCCACGAGGATCTCCGCGACGATCTCGCCGGTGTCGAGATCGCGAAGAATTGTTCCCGGCGGGACCGGCATGATGATGTCGGCGCCGGATCGGCCGCTCTTGTTCGCGCCCATGCCGTGCTCGCCGCGCTCAGCCAGCCACTTGTCGCGGTAGGTGTAGTCGAGAAGAGTCGCGAGATTCGAATCGCCGCGGACGATGACGCTCCCCCCGCGCCCCCCGTCGCCGCCGTCCGGGCCGCCCATGGGGGTCCGCCACTCTCTTCGGAAGGAAGTACATCCCGAGCCACCAGTACCGCCCTCGACTCGGATTACAACGCGGTCGATGAACACTGAGAGCGACTCGTTGAGGTCGTGGCGCTGCGACTTATGTCGAGAATACCAAAGCGGGGAGCGGAGAGCTTGGCAGCGTCGTAGCTGGGAGCTTCTTCCAGCGCGGTTTTGAAAGCTCTCGGCTTAGGAGCTGCAAAGCTCGACGCTCCCCGCTTCAGTTTTGTGAATGCTCGACGCGCGGCGACGAACATCTACTCCGCCGCGACCTTTTGCAGCAATTGTCGGTATCGCGACAGATCGTCCCTCGAGATGAGATCATTGAGCGCATCGAGCACCGCCGCAATCTCACCAGCCGAGGCTCCCGCATTCAACGCACCGTGAAAGTGGGAGTGGAGCTGCCGCTGCTGCGCGGAAACTGCGCAGGCGGCGACGATGCAGAGCTCACGAGTGCGGAGGTCTACTCCGGGTCGGGCCAAAACTTTTCCGTAGCCGTCGACGATCATCCACTCGTCGAGCGCCGGATGCAGGTCGCGGATATTCTGCCGTAGCTTCTCGTAGGAGTCGCCGTAGACGATCGCGCAAGTTTTCGCCCCGCGCCTTTTCCACAGTTTCAGATCTTTGGCTGAAGCTTCATCGTCTTCGACGGGTGCCGGACGTCCGGATACGTTGCGCCACGCCCGCGCCGCGTTCAGCGCGCGCGGGAATCCAGCGAAGAGATATGACTGCAGAATTATCTCCTCGACGGCGACGGGGTCGACTTCTTCTATCGCGTCTGACATGATTGTTCGTACTTGGCCTTCGGGCGAGCCGGCGATCGCACCGGCGATCCTTACCAGATGTCTGAGACCCGCCTCGAGTGGAGCAACCGTAGCCCGGGCTTCCGCGCCGGTTGTCATCAGCCCTCGGCGCGCATCATCGCTTCACGCGACGTCGACTCTGAGCGTGACCTCGCCGACGCACTCGCCGCGTGTGTTTTTCACCGGCTTGTGCATCCACTCGGAGAGTTTGGGCGGGAGCGAGTCGGGCAGCGCGTCAAGCTCCTGCAGTAAACGAAGGAGCGCAGGCACCTGTGCGCGCTGCGCTCCATCTTCCACTTTTATCGCGACGCCGAGCCCACGGTCCGGCAGCAACGCGCAGTGTACCCCTTCCGCGCCAACTTTCGATACCACTCGACCCTTTGTCTCGCAGATCAGCGCGGAATCGAATCGATCAGTTCCCCCGACTAGGAATGGATGCTTGCTCATCGCGTTGACGACTCGTCGCGGGTACTCTTCACCGCGCTCCGCGGCGATCGCGAAACGCGAGTACGCCCTCGCCATTCGCTCGAGCGTCATTCCGAATACCACGACGCCGCATCCGTCGACCGCCTGAACGATTTTTCCGCAAGGGACGCCCGTCCAGAGTGAGATCTCCTGCAAAATTGTGCGCTGCACTGTGTGGTCGCGTCGCTCGTAACCGCGCGTCGGCCAGCCCTTTTGATGCGCCATCGCCAGCATCGCGGAATGCTTGCCGGAGCAATTGTTGTGGAGTCGCGACGGCCGGCCATTCGTCTCGCGCAGTATCTTCGCGCCGCGTTGAGAGGACGGCTCGTGCGGGCCGCAGGCGAGATCACCTTCCTCTAGCCCAATGTCGTGGAGCATCCGCTCGACGATCGCGACGTGCTCCGGCTCTCCGCCATGAGAGGCACACGCCACCGCGAGCTGTTCGTCACCCCACCCAAGTGAATCAAAACCGCCAGAGCTGAGAAACGGGATTACCTGAAAGGGCTTGGCGCATGATCGCCAATAGGTAAAGGCGTCCGGATCGCGT
>DASWCI010000385.1:0-11431 GCA_036390195.1 Gemmatimonadaceae bacterium | reverse complement strand
AGGGTTTCGCCAAGACCGTCCAGGCACTCGACTTCCTGAATGTGATCAACACGCGTGATGACCTCGGGGCACCACTCGATGTGAATATCGGTCCTACCGACAATCCAGCTCCAATCGTGTCCAAGGCCGCGATATTCACCGCCATCTCGACACTTCTCGATGACGGGTTGACCGCTCTCAACGCAGGTGGAACGGCGTTTCCCTTCGCATTGAGTCCTGGATTCTCGAGCTTCGCGACTCCCACTGAGTTCACGAAGTTCAACCGCGCTCTCAAAGCGCGCGTCGAGGCGTATCGTGGGAATTACGGAGCGGTTCTCACAGCGTTGAGCGGATCGTTCCTCGACACGAACGCACCGCTTACCCTGGGTGCCTATCACTCTTATAGCACCGGCTCTGGGGATACTCCGAACGCGCTGTTTGATCCGACCGGAAGAGCCATCCTGGCCCATCCGTCGATTGTGACGGATGCCGAAAAAAAACCGGACGGTACACTGGATGCGCGTGCGCTCGCCAAGGTGAGCAAATTGCCGGACGTTCACACGGTGCAGGGAATCTCCACTGATTTGGTATTCACTATCTACAATTCGAACACGGCGCCGATTCCGATCATCAGAAACGAGGAGCTGATCCTGCTCCGCGCGGAGGCGAGGTATTTTACCGGCGACGTGGGCGGAGCGCTGACCGATATAAACTTGATTCGCACGACGTCCGGCGGGTTGGCGCCTCGCGGGCCTTTTACAAGCTCCGCCGATTTCGTCACCGAGCTACTAACGCAGCGTCGCTACTCCTTGCTCTTCGAGGGCGGACATCGCTGGATAGACACGCGGCGGTTCGGCCTGCTCGGCACGCTTCCCAAGGCGCTGCCGAGCCACAACATCTTTAGTCGTTTCCCGTTCCCGGAGGCCGAGTGCCTCGCGCGCGTGCCAGCGCCAACACAGGGATGCACATGATGTAGCCGCGTTATCGTTTAGGACTGCAACAAAGCCCGGTGTCGCGCAGCGATGCCGGGCTTTGTTTTCTTTCTCGTTATACGGCCCGAATGGTGCACGTCTCGCTGCCGTCGTCCTCTTTTGCGCGTTGGACCGAGCTCATTCTCGCCGCCAGCAGATAGGCAGCTCAGTACGACAGAACGACTCCCGTCCGAATCGTGCGCGCCGGCATCCGATAGTATTGCGCGTCGCCGAACTCGCTTTCCGCGACCGCGTCACGCCGATTGGTCAGATTCCGACCGTCCAGTCGAAGCTCGGCCCGCCCTGTCCGGTACCCGACACCTGCGTCAATGGTTGAAAATGCGGGCGCCAGCGCGCCATTGCGCTTGTTGAGATATCTGTCACCGGTGTAATTGACGGTCGCGTTCGCAGTGAATCCCTGCTCCGGCGCCAATGTTAATCCTGCGGAAGCCAGATGCCGAGCAGACATCTCGAAGCGGTTGCCAGCGAGCTGAGTGGGAACGCTGCCAAAATCCTGGACGAAGTCCACGAACTTCCCGTCGTGGAAGCTGTAACTTGCGCGCACGTACGTCGCGTAAGGCAGTCGAAGCTCGGTGGCCAATTCTACTCCCTTGAACCGCGTCTTCCCAGCGTTGATCAGCGCGGGCAGGTTGTTCACGATCGTCGAGGTCACCAGGTTCTCCAAATCCATTCGGAACGCCGATGCCTCGAAGTCGATCCGACCTTCCATTGCTCGGAGTTTCAGGCCGCCCTCGTAGCTTCGCGATGTCTCCGGATCGAGCACGCCTTCATTCTCGGCGAGGCTGAAGTCGAACGCCGCAGGCTTGAACGTGTTCCGGTAGTTCGCGAACAGACGCACATGGTTCACGCCCTGCTCCCAGACGCCGAGCATCGCACCAAGTCCCCCGCTCAATCGGGTATGCGTCACCTCTTGACCTTCGCCACGCCGCTCCGAGGTTGCGTTGAATCGAACACCGCCACTGAGGCTGAAACGACTGGCGGGTTGCCATTCCGCAGAGGTGTAGGTTCCGAGAAATCTCCGCTCATTCCCAGCATCTTTGTCCAGCGTCGAGGGCTCGGCGACGGAAGCCTGAGACGAGCCGTCCAGGGGAGCCGTGTAAGTGAACGTCGCACCTCGCGCTTCACCGCTTGCGAATAGCGCGTCAGCGCCGGTCATGAATCTTACTCGCGAGAATACCGGCCAAAATACGTGAGTGTCCACGTAGACATCGTTTATGTCGATGTTCTCCCTGAAGCCAGCTGCATTATTCGGAGTATTGGAGATGTCGGTGAGAAATCCGCGAAACATCCGCTGTCCCGAGAACGTGTAGGACGCGGTCGTGCCCCAGGTCGCTTCGCCTCTGATCGGCCGTTCAAAACCACCCATCAACGCGATCCGATTTTCGTCTACGTAGGCTCCGGCCGGATTGTGATTCGCATCAAGCGGTACGGCTGACGATAGGGACGCGCCTTCACGGGGATGCGGGCTTGCTGGATCCTGGCGGAGCACATTGAGATCCGTGGAAATCCAGGTCAGACGCTCACCATCTACCTTGGCGGTTCGCCACAACGAATGGCCGCGAGAGTACGACGTATGAGTGTCTCTGAAACCCTGTCGATCAAAATCGACGCTCAATCGTGACTTCCAGGATTCGCCCGACGGAACCGTGACGTCGAGCGCGCCTCCTCCGGAACCAAAGCTGCCGCCATGCGCTTCGACGTATCTGGTATTTGCTGCGGCCGCTGTATGCACCACGTGAATCACACCTACGAAAGAAGTCGCTCCGTAAGTCACCGGTGCGGGTCCTCTAAGAATCTCGATGCGCTCGACATCGCGGAGGCTCACGGTTGAGACAGCCGGATTGAGTGCGCCGCCCCACGGGACTCCATCGACGACCAGCAGGAAGGCGTCAAATTCGCGCAGCCCCCAGAATTCGGGTATTGCACTCGCGGGCCCCGCATCTCCGCCAGCCGCTATTGCGACTCCAGTAGCCAGGGCGAGAGCGTCCTTGAGCGACTTCGCGCCGCGCGCGCGCAGGTCGTTGCCACTAATAACTTCGATCGAGGCTGGCACGTCATGCGCCGCCTCGGGCCGTCGGGTAGCGACCACCTCGACCGGCGGGAGGTTAACCGGCGGTGTTTGCGGCTGAACTTGAGCCGTTGATTCTGTCGCAGCAGCGAGAAGAACGGCGAGGACGAAAGAGACTGGACGTGCCGCGCGCCCAGTGAGCATGTGGTTCAATGTTCCGGGATAGAGACAGGTCGCGGTGCTACCGTCAGGGAGACGTGAAGACGCACAAGCTATCAACCCGGATTGCGTGGTGACAAGTGGCGGCGAGTCAACGGCGAATGACTAGCCGGCCGCTTCCAACGAATTGGCGGCGTTGTTGGCCAAAAAGAAAAACGGAGCGCCTTTCGACGCTCCGTTTTTCTCAGGCTAGGTCAGCCTAATTAGACGCAGGTGATTACACCATTCGTCATGTCGCAAACCTTCGCCGACTGCGTGTGGGTTGCAGTCGCGCTCCAAGAAGGCGGCGGGCCGGCAACGCTGGTCACTACCACAGTCACGTTCTGCGACGGGCTAAAGCCCTGAAGCGGAGCCGCGGTGGTCGCGGTTCCAGAGAAGTAAGCACCACCGTTGTCGGCAGCGTACTGCTCTTCGTAGGTCGCCATGTTGCGAAGGTCAGACTTCATCGCGGCGACATACGCCTTGTCCTTGGTGTTCGCGAACTTCGGAATCGCGATCGCGGCAAGAATGCCGATGATGACGACCACGATCAGAAGCTCAATGAGGGTAAAACCCTTTTTGTTGCTCATTTAAGACTCTCCTGAAGCGTTAGTAAATCGCCGCCGGCTTTCTGAGCCTTCAGCACTCTAAAGACGTGGCGCCTCGAAACGAGGCAACGCTAAGTAAGGGCAACGAACGATCCGAAAGTCTGCCGGCAATGTAAGCCATTGACCAGCAAAGGGTTATGGATAGCCTTTGGGGCCATCTTTGCCCCAAAAACCGCCGCATTTTGCAAATCGAATTGCAGGTTGCAATACGTCGGCACCGACGAAATTCGATCAATCGTCGCTGCGGGCCTAACTGCGGAGGATCTGGCTGCGAGTGCGGATGACTTGCTGAGAGTGCGCCATCGGTGGCCAGCCCACTGGACCGTAAACTCCCTTCCGGCGTATCATGAGTGGTCCAACGCCCCACATACAGCGACCGGAGTCGAGATGCACTACAATAGAATAGCGCGGGATGCCACGCACTCCTTTGCGATCCTTGGCCTTGGAAGCGTGTTTGCGGCCCTCCTTTGCAGTGCTGTCACTCCGACCCGTATCGAAGGCCAGGCAAAGCCCTCGGCCTCCGCCACTTCAGCGACTCAGAGGCGCCCCTTCGTGAAACCGTCCGACGACGAGCTCAAGAAAAAGCTCACCTCGCTCCAGTACGCAGTAACGCAGCGCGAAGGCACCGAGACACCGTTCCGGAACGTCTATTGGGACAACCATGAGCCCGGGATTTATGTCGACATCGTTTCCGGCGAACCTCTTTTCAGCTCGCTGGATAAGTATGATTCGGGCACCGGATGGCCAAGCTTCACGAAGCCGCTGGAATCGTCCAACATCCGCACGAAGACGGATCGCATGCTTGGTTTCGCGCGCACCGAGGTTCGCTCAGCTCACGCCGATTCGCACCTTGGCCACGTTTTCGACGATGGACCCCGGCCGACGGGGCTTCGCTACTGCATGAACTCGGCGGCGATGCGCTTCATCCCCGCGTCACAGCTGGAAGCGGAGGGATATGGCCAGTATGCAGCCTTGTTCAAGGCCCAGGTGACTTCTAAGAAGGCGAAGTAGTCACATCAGATCGGTGCGAACGGTCAGGGACCAGGAGCGTCCCGCGCGTCGAGGTTGTCCCGATCCAGCCAACGTTTTCCACTGACGCATGCGAGCCACCAGGAAGGCCTTTACCCTTATCGAGCTCCTTGTCGTCCTGGTGGTACTTGGCATTCTCTCCGGCATCGCCATCGCGAGATTTGTCAACACCAAAGAATCCGCGTACATCGCCTCTATGAAGGCCGATTTGCGAAACTTCGCGCTCTACGAGCAGAATTATCTAATTGACAGTCAGGGCAGTTATTTCTCCGGAAACGGCTCCGTCCAGGGTTTTGCTCCAACCGTCGGAGTGACTATTGCTGCGACCGCAGACCCAGGTCCGCCTCCAAGCTGGCAAGCCATTGCCACGCACGACAAGACAGCGAAAACCTGCTCGATCACAACCTCCGGCCCGTCGATTTGGGAAATCAGTTGTCCGTGAAACGGTAAGCGCTGCTTTTTCTCTGGCCGTCGCAGCCCTTTGGCCTCAGATTGTCCTTCCGATTTTCCATTTCTTTTTTTATTCCGCCGCCGCTCGGCCCTCCGTCCCCCGCCCCCGCCCCCGTCAATGGAATGCTGGTTGATCACGTCGCGCGCGGAAGTCATGCGGATGGAGTTCGGCGAAGAGCCGCCGCCCGAGATTTGCCTTCCCGATAAATCGCTGTCGGATATCGAGGACAACGCGATTCAGAAGGCGATCCAGGACGCGCCGTACATAGTCTATCATCGCTATCACCTGGCCCATGAAAGTTGGCGACTGGGCATTGTATATTCGCTCGCCCCGCCGACCGTTGGTGACATTCAAATCCTGTCGGCGTACAGGGCAGGACACGAGGCACGGCCGCACCTCGCATAGTGCGCAGAGGACGGCGCTGCGCTGGACGCTACTCCTTCATTTTTTTGCGCAACTTGTCCACGGCGGAATCGAGGAGGGCTTGAAGTCGCAGATACTCCTCATTGATCCTCTTGCCAGCCGGCGGGAGCTCCGCCCCGGCCTTTTCGGCCAGCTCTGCCAGCCGCTTTCCGGCGTTTGTCAGTTCCTCTCGCAGCTTCTCGAGAGTCTGTTTGATTTCGTCCATTGTGACTGCTCCTCAGTATTGACGCGTAGGCCAGCGTAGCATACGCCGAAGGCGTGCGAGATGCTACTTACGCAGTGACAATGGGCACAGTTTCCAGCAGCTATTTTCTCGGAGGCTTGACGAGCAGGCGCTGGCCGATCTTCACTCGGTCGCCCTCGAGCTGATTCCACTGCTGGATTTGCTCGGGCGTAGTTTCGAACTTCCTTGCGATGCTGAAGAGCGCGTCACCCCGTTTCACGGTGTAGTAGATGGGCTGTCTGATCAGCGCCGCGACTGCTTCACGCAACCGTCGCTCCTTAGCCGCCTCTTTGCGCTGTGTAGCGTGAACCCCATTGACATAGTCCACGAGGGAATCCAGGGATGCTTCATCGCCGCGGACGGCGGCGAAGTCGGCGCGGGGTACTCCGGGATGAGACACACTGACTCCGTGTGCCGTCAGGAAGTAGAGGCGACGTGAATTCATGTCGAGCAAGGTGTCATTGGGAAATTCCAGCGAAAGGATCACCGGCGGCGCATCCTCGCTCTCGAACTTGCTGCCGGGCGCGACACCAATAAAGATCAGTCGATCGTTTGTCGCGTACAGCATTCCGTTGGCGCCCCGATAATAATCGCTTGGGCGACGGACGAAGACCTTTGCCCGCCGTTCGAGTTTCTCTCCATAATGGAGCATTCCGCCCTGCAGCTCGCGATCGGCCGCGCTCCACGCTTTTGGCGCGTCGACGTGTCGCATGAAGAAGAAGTATCCAAAGAGAAGGAGTCCGACGAGGACGACGGCGAGTCCGAGGAGTGCGTTCTTCAGAAAGCGAAAAGAGCGGTACAGTCCCTCGGACTCTTTCATTTTGGATCAGTGCAGTGGGAGTGGGATCAGTGTAGTGGGAGTGGGATCAGTGTAGTGGGAGTGCTTCACGGGCGCGAGGGCAATCTCCATACCTGGTTTGGCATGTGAGGTGCAGCCCGTAGCGGCATGGCCGACCTCGAGTTCGACCAGCGTAAGGCAGCGGCCGGCGATCCCTTTATTAACGTACCGGTCCGGCGACCGCCGAAACCACCTGCTCCGCGCTGGAGAAGAATTCTCAAGGCTACTTTGCATGGCGTCGGCGCCGCGATTCTCCTTGCGGCGGGGACGATCTGGACGCTTCGACAACAGCATCCAAAATTCATTAAGCCCGGTGAGCTGCTACACTTGCCAGCCGCGGTGGTGACCGCGGTGGAACCGGGGGTTGAGGCGACCCCTCCGGCTCCGACCGATGCCAAAGCTCAAGTCGAGATCCAGAAGGTTGCGTACTCGCTGCATAAGTACACCAGCGACACCGTCCTCGCGCGGCGCATTGCGCAAGCCATCGTGGTGGAAGGAGGGAAGAAGAACATCAACCCAGCACTCCTTGTCGGGGTGGTTTTGACAGAGGACATGAAGCTCGATCCGAAGGCGAAGAGTTTCGTCGGCGCGCGGGGATTGATGCAGGTAATGCCGTTTCACGCGGGTAAGTGGAAGGGTTGCACTTCCGCGGACCTGTTCGCGATCGACTCCAACATATGTCACGGGGTCAGCATCCTGGCGGATTTGATCAAGCGTTCTCCGAGCGTCGCGAGCGCGCTCCAGCGCTATAATGGATGCGTGCGAGGCACCAACACTCCCAACTGCCACACCTATTCGGGCAAGGTGCTGAAGTTCGCCGAACAGGCTGCGACGCAGATGCTCACCTTTTCGATGGCCGAGTAAAGACTAAGCGGCCTAAGCCAAACTCCTCAGACATCCGTTTAGGTTAGGGGATTTAACGCAGCGCTGCAACTTATTGCGGCGCTGCGTTTAACGGCATGTTACCTCACATATATGTCTTTTTGAAGGTCGTAAAACCCTGATAAGCGGTAAAACTTTTTCTTGACGCAACTCGTCAATAGAGGTACCGTTATACGTATCTCAGCAGTAGCATTACCACAATAGATTCGAAATGGCAGAATGGATTGGGCGGGAACTCGAGCGAATCAGAAAGCTCAGAGGTCTCCGTCGTGAAGACGTCGCGGCACGTCTACCCAGACCGGTGTCGCCGTCGACAATTCGCAATATCGAGCATGACGAAGAGTACAATGTCTCGCTCGATCTTTTGCGACAGATAGCGGCCGTCTTAGGCGCCAAGATCCAGGTCTCTCTAGAGGCCGACGATCTGAAACGCTGGCAGACGCCACCGGGGCAACGGCCAGCGATCGACATGGCCGACGCGCCGGCAGATGGACAAGAGAGGTTGATCGACAACGAGTACTTCATTCGGTATATCCGGGCGCGTCATCCGGATTGTCCGCTGACCAACTCGCAGATCGGAAGAAGGATGTGGGACTTCGCCAAGCCCAGAGGAGCGGAGCTGGTGAAGGGCAGGATGCAGGTGAAGAAACCGGCGAAGGAGAGCATTGCGACATACAGGCTCCCGACGACGGCAGCGCAATACCGCGTTCGTGAGCGGGACATGGAAGTTCTGCACGGTTTTGCGGATCGGTTGGGCCGGGCATACCGGGACGAGAAGGGAAGGGTTCTAGTTCCACTCATCTAGGCTGCTCGACTGCACTAATTCGAGGAGAACCTGTGAAGAAGAAGTCACTGAAGCCATTGAGCGCACCTCCGCCAAAGCTGTCTTCCCCGATGAAGTCAGCTTTACGCGCCGCTTCCCATGCTGTTGTACTGGGTGGGTTGCTCGTGGGCGGAGCTGTGTGGACTATATCCCAGCAGCACCCGCTTTATGCGAACCCGGGCAAGTTGCTGAGACTGCCCGCGGCTGTCGTTGACGCTTCACAGCCCACCGAGCAGGCTTTCCGTATTGGTGAGGTCCTGAACCAGTACACCCATGACCGCGCCCTGGCGTTCCGTATCGCCGATGCGCTCGTGGACCAGGCCGACAAGGAGAAGATCGACCCGGCGCTGCTGGTTGGAGTTCTGCTCACCGAAGACGCGACGCTCGATCCTCACGCCCGCAGCTCCGTCGGCGCGCGCGGCCTAATGCAGGTAATGCCGCTGCACAGCGGAAAATGGGGCTGTGGCTCGAAGGACCTCTTTGACATCGAGAGCAACATCTGCCACGGCGTGCAGATCCTGAAGCAGGCGATGATCGACGCTCCCAACACCCGCGTTGCGCTGCTGCGCTACAATGGTTGCGTCCGCGGTCGCAATACTCCGAACTGTCACCTATACGATGACAAGGTGCTGAAGCGCGCGGGTCGTGCCGCAGCGGAGATGCGTCTGGTCAAATCGCAGAAAGCTGACTAAGGTTGTCCTGAAAAAGAGCCGGTGCCAATGCACCGGCTCTTTTTTTGTATGTCCGCGAAACCCTATTGGGTCCTGGCGCTCTCCCTGCTCGGCATTTCATTTGCGGGACCGCTGGTGCGGCTTTCGGTCGCAGATCCGATCACGATTGCTGTCTGGCGTTTAGGCCTCTCCCTGATCATCGTCGCCGGCTTCCTGTTCTCATCCGGTGAATGGCGTGATTGGAAGCGGCTCGCGACAGGGGAGCTCGCCCTCGCGGTGTTTGGCGGAGTTTGCCTTGCGCTGCATTTCTGGGCGTGGAATGCGTCGATTCATCTCACCACCATCGCTGCCTCGGTAACGCTCGTAAACCTGCAGCCCATGGTGGTCGCGACGATTTCTGCGATCGCGCTGAAAGAGGTGCCAACGCGACGACAGATTTTCGGTATCGCCGTCGCGATTCTGGGAGCCCTCGTCATCGCTGCGCCCGATCTCGGCGGCGCCTCGACGCATCGCGCAAACGCGCCACTGCTTGGAAATCTCCTGGCCGTCTCTGGCGCAGTTACCGCCGCGATCTACTACACAATTGGCCGACGCTTGCGAAAATCGCTGGGAATTTGGGCATATGTCGCAATCGTGTATGCCACGGCGTTCGTCGGGCTGGTGCTGATCGCGCTCTTGCGAGGGACCACTATCACACCGCAGCCGCCGAGGGAGATCGCTATTTTCGCGGGCCTAGCGCTTGGACCGATGTTAATCGGTCATACCGGCATGAACTGGGCGCTCAAATTTCTACCCGCCTACGTCGTCAATCTCACTGTGCTTGGGGAGCCAGTTGGAGCGACGCTGCTGGGAGCCCTGATTCCGTCTATCCGACAGATCCCCGCGCCGTCGACATTGCTCGGGGGCGCAATCGTCCTTGCGGGCGTTGTCGTCGCAGCCGGAAGGCCCTCTCGACAGAGCACCCTAAACGCCTGATCATTAAATTCTACTGCGGGCCGCTCTCATGCAGAGCGCATCCGACCACGCCATCTGCTCACCGGCAATACGATGCGAAGCCTGAAATCCGTAGTGCTACTCCTGTTCCTCGTGCCCGGCCTTCCTGCAGCGAGCTCGGCGCAGAGGAGAATTGGCGCGCCAGCGTCAAGAATTATCACATCTCCCCGCGCCGAGTTCGGACACAACATTGGGGACGACTACTTTCTGGCCAATTACGGTCAGATGATCGACTACTGGCGAAAGCTCGATCGCGAATCTGACAGAATGAAGATGGTACGCATCGGGACGACGGCCGAGGGCAGGCCGATGTGGATGGCCATCATCACGTCTCCTGAGAATCACAGGAAGCTCGCGCGTTACGAGGAAATTTCGCGGCGGCTAGCACTGGCCGAGAATCTGACCGATGCCCAGGCGCGAGCGCTCGCGTCCGAGGGGAAGGCAGTCGTGTGGATCGACGGAGGGTTGCACGCCAGCGAAGTACTGGGCGCACAGCAGCTCATTCTGATGGCGTACGAACTGGTGAGCCGAAACGATCCGGAAACGCTCAGGTTTCTTCGCGATGACATCATTCTGCTGGTGCCCGCGAATCCGGACGGGCAGGACCTGGTGTCCAACTGGTACATGCGGGACCCGGACACACTCAGGCGCTCGACCGCGCGACTGCCGAGGCTTTATCACAAGTACATCGGCCACGACAACAACCGTGATGCCTACATGGCGTCGCAGCCCGAGACCCAGGCGATGGACAGCATTTTGTTCCGAGCATGGTATCCGCAAATCATGTATAACCATCACCAAACCGGACCAATCGGGACGGTGATTTTTGTGCCCCCGTTCAGGGATCCTTTCAACTACAACTTCGATCCGCTGGTACCTATGGAGCTGGACCTCGTCGGAGCCGCGATGCATTCGAGGTTTGTGGCGGAGGGCAAACCCGGCGCAACGATGCGCAGTGGATCGGGTTACTCGACCTGGTGGAACGGTGGAATGCGGACGACCGTTTACTTCCACAACATGATCGGTCTGCTGACCGAAGCGATCGGCAATCCTACGCCGATGGAGATTCCGCTCGTTCCCGAAAAACTGCTGCCGAAGGGCGATCTACCAATGCCGATTCAGCCACAGAAGTGGCACTTCGCGCAATCGATCGCCTACGAGCTGACCGCAAATCGGGCGGTGCTGGATGTCGCATCGCGTTATCGCGAAACGCTCCTCTATAACATCTACCAGATGGGTCGAAACTCGATTCAGCGCGGAAGAACGGACACCTGGACAACCACGCCGCGCAAAGTTGCCGCGCTGCAAGCTGC
>DASWCI010000384.1:0-4484 GCA_036390195.1 Gemmatimonadaceae bacterium | reverse complement strand
AGTCTCTACGACGTCGTGGGGCCCGTCACCGCCCGGGAGCAGGTGACTACGCTCGCGGTGGACGATCTTGGAGTCCGCGGGATGGTCGTCATCAAGCTCGATGTGGAAGGCGCCGAGGTTGACGCGCTGCGCGGGGCCGCGACGCTCTTGGAAGGAGACACCTTGGTCAGCTACGAGGATCACGCCGCGGACCCGACGTGCGCTCCAACCCAAGCCATCCTCGACCGGGGATTCTCCGTGTTCTGGTGTACGCCAACCGGCGAGATCCGACAGGTACGCGGCGTGGATGGGGTGCGAGCCATCAAGACTCGCCGGGCTTCCGGCTACAACTTCTTAGGCTGCCGACCAACGTCCACGTTCTGGCGTCGCCTCACGGTTCGGTGAGCACGAAGCGAACCGCCTTCAGGAACTGATCCGCCGCGAATGCCGGCGTCAGGTAACTCACGCTCTGTCGGGCGCGGACGCGCATGCTCTCCAACACCACATCGGGCGTGTTCAGCGCACGGTCCAGTGCACTCGCCAGCTCTTCCGTTCGATCAGATCGGAATGTCCAACCGTTGTGACCATCGCGCACCAGCTCCTCGACCGCTCCGGAGAAGACGCTCCCCAACACTGGCACCCCGGCAGCCAGCGCCTCGTTCACCACCACGCCCCATTCGTCGGCCAGAGTCGGAAAGGCCAAGATCCCCGCCTGCCCGTACCACGTGACCAATTCTCCGTACGGCACATTCCCAATGAAACGCAGCCTGAGATTCGCCGGTCGCGCAATCTGTTCGAGCTCGGATCGCACGGGCCCGTCTCCCACCAACCACAGCTCAGCCCTGCGATCGGGATGGCGTTCGGCCCAGCGACAGAGTGCGGTGATGAATCGATCGAGTGCCTTGAGCTGGATGAGGCGCCCTACATACAAGAGGCGTTTGCTGGACTCCGGAGCGCGGTTGAGTGGCAGCGCCTGGAATGGCGTGAGGTCCGTCGTATACGGGACCGTGAAGATCCGTGGCTCCGGCACGTCGAAAGAGCGCACGTAGCGGTACGCACTCGCGCCATTGACCAACACGGCATCCGCCCGAGAGAGCAGGTAGGCGCGGAGGAGCCGGCGGGCACGGCCCCGCGCCAGCTCCGTGGTTTCCGATAGGGTGGTCCAAATGATGAGCTTGGCCCGCCCCCGTAGCGTCAGCCAGCGGCGGTAGGCTACCGCCTGCAGGGTTCGCCACCCTAGCTCACCGCTGATGACGACGTCGGGCGACATCCCGTGCAAGCGCCACAGTGTGTCATACGGAACGTGGAGCGCAAGGCGGTCGGCGAAGCCGTGCGGGTGCTCGCGGCGACTCATCACTGTGAGCGTCCGCTGGACGGTGACGGCCAGTCGACCGGAGTCCGGTTCCCACCCTCTATCGGTTTCCATTGCCGTGGAGACGAAGACGCGGAATTCCCGAAGGCGGGCGTGCAGTTCGCGAAAAACCGGAATGGAATACGGCGCAATGAAGTTCTTCAACAACGCGAGACGGATCGACGCCACCTCAGGGGTGGCGGGGGGGCCGCCGGTCAAATCGCGTTCGCCGATTCCGAGGGCGGGAAGGAGCGCCACGCGCGCGCGTTCCGCAAGAGCTTACCCATCTCTTCTCGGGAGAGGCCAACAAAGCGGGGAAAGAGATACACCACAGCCGCGACCAAAATGGTGTACAGCACTCCTGACGCAAGGAATAGTTGCAGAGATCCCGCCGCGAATACCATCAAGAGCAATTCCCGGATCCCGAATGCCAGCGGGATGAGGACGGACGGTACGAGGACGATGTGGACAATGTATCGGGTGAGGCGCAATCGCAAATGAGTGAAAACATAGACCATCATGACAAATGCAGCGAGTGCTTCCAGCAACAGCACCTTCAGGGCCAGACCCGTCGCGCCGAGGTTAAGAGCATCGGTAGAGACGAAGCAGAATGTCATGATCATGCCTAGAGGAGCCGTGACCATGGTCAAGTTTCGGATGAAGGTCGTACCGCTCTTGGCATACACGACGGAGCCGTTGAGTGCCGAATAGGTGGAAATCAACGGGTGGATGAGCAGGATCTTGAGCGGTGTGAGCGACGCGCGGTACTGCGCACCGCCGAATGTGGAGATCAGGCCGTCGGCGTTCATCAAAAGAAAGCAGCAGAAATATGCGCTCACGATGTACATCGTCGGTACGTATTTTCTGTACAGCCGACCCGCCCGTGGGATATCGTCGTTGGAGAACGCGATCGACAATTCCCGAGTGAACAAGGGCACCATGGACGTGACAAAAAAGAGCGTCACGGCGCAGATGGAAAATGAAAATCCATACAGTCCCTGCTGAAAGCTGCCGCCAAAATGCTGCAGGAGATACCGGTCAAAGATCTCGGTGACGAGTGTTGCCGACAGATAGAATATCAGCGGGGCGCTGTACGCATAGAATTCCTTTGCGTAAGACCTGGTCTCCTCACCTGACAATTTGCCGATCAGTGGAACGGCATAGTTTCGTGTGTTGAAAAATCGGGAAATGAACAAGCACAGCAAGCCAAAGATCACAATCTGGTGCACATAGAAGAAATGGATATTCACTAGCTTGGTGAAATAGAGGGCCAGCAGCATGAGCACACCGAGGATATTGTTCAATATCTTGATCCGCTCGATGCTGACCGTCGTACCGTAGGCGTCGGATATCTTGATCAGGATGTCCGAAATCCATTTCACACACACAAAAACCAGAGCGAGCCCGATGATGGAGGTATCTATGCCCTCGAAAAAGGACTTCCTGATAAATGGCAAGGAGAGAATCACAACAATGGCTGCCAGCACACCAAACACCAGGGCAGTATATGAGCCGTAGAAGGTGATGATTCGCTTCTCAGACTGTCGTTGAGAAAGTTTCACGTAAAAACCCGTCGAGGTCCTCATGTCGAGAAAATTGAGGATCTGGGTGATCACGTTATTGGTGTAGCTGAAGTTCCCATACGCGTTGACACCGAGCGCGCGGGGAACAATGGAGTAGGTAATCAAGCCGGCGATAATGGAGACGGCGTTGGAGCTGAGCTTGTGAAAGTATCGCTTCTTCAGGGTACTGTTTTCAGGTGCTCGTTCCACCACTCCAGCCTGAGAGCGCGGCGCCCTTTTCACAGGTTTCAGTCTGTCGAGCGCGCTCAAAGGCCGGAGGGCTCGAGTATGAACTGGCCCGTGGCGCCGTCCTCGATGAAATCGAGGAGCTGGGAAGTCGGACTGCCAAGCCGCCGCAGTCCTGCGGCAAAGTTCGCGGCGCTGAATCGTGGAGCCCCCATACGGCGGTCGTCGAGCCAATCGATCGGCACCATCTGCCGGAAGAAGAAGAGACTCGCGTAACGCTCCGCCAGCACCCGGCGCCGCTCGATCTCATCAGCCGTCAGCGCCTGATTGCATGCGCGCTCGAGTGCCGCCGTCAACGTGCCCGAATCGCCGGCTTCGTCGGCGAAGCCCAGCGCGCCATAGTGGGTGAGCCCGGAAACCACGACTGGCCGCCCACGCAGCACCATCTCGAGGCCAATCGTCGACGCGTAGACGACGCCGACGGTCGCCAGATCGGCGAGACGGTACGAGTTGATCCGGCTGTCAGGCGGAACGTAGACGAAGTTCTCCGCGAGAAGCGTCCCCAGACTCCGGAGATAGTCCTGCAGTGTTTCCGCCGTCTCCGCACCTTCCAGGGCCACTTCGGCGGGGTGTCCACGCAGGACCACGAACTGATTTGGATGAGTCGCGGCATATCGCACCAATGCGCGTACCCAGTCAAACATTCCCTCGAAGCGGAGATCCCGGCCGATGATGGCCGAATCCCAAATGATATTTGAAAACGCCGCAATGATGGGACGACCACCTGCCCGAGTCGTGAGGTCTCGAAACTCACTCGACGCCTGCTCCCATCGACCCGCATAGGAAACGATGTCCTTGGAGAACGATTCGCGGGAAGCGATGTACTCGCGAATCTCCGCCAATTCCGCGGCCGTGAGCGGACGATCGCGATACTTGGCCCAATGCTGTGTGAGGTCGTAATAACCCGGAGCCTGATTTCGTGCGAAGACCCAGGTGTCGCGAATAAAACCGCGCTCGTAGAGCACCGTGTTCATGTGACCCGCGCGTTGCGCAAGTTCCCAGAGAATGCGCTCAGGCCAGAAAATTCCGCTGGTCATCAGCAACCGCATCTCGCTAGGCTGCTCCTTCAGGAACCGCCGCATCGCCCGCGCGAATGGCACGGCCGACGCGAGCACCGCCCGGTAATACGGCACTTGATCGTCCTTCAGGGTGCCACGAGTGAAATACCCGAGCACCGAGGGCTCGACCAGGCGACCGAGCGGCAGTCCTTCCGCGCTATAGGCACGACATTCCGCGAGCGTCAGCGCCCGTACCTCCCGTCGGGCCGCGGCGACTTCCTCGCTGTCGAACCAGTCGCGCAGCGCGAGCGCGGGCAAACCGGTACGCCCGGCGAGCACGTGTCCCGC
>DASWCI010000383.1:0-3507 GCA_036390195.1 Gemmatimonadaceae bacterium | reverse complement strand
CCTAGACGATTGGAGACCTGTGTTAGATAGCTGTCCATGGTGCTACTCAACAGCTCGCGGTAGGTCTCGAGGGAGTCGTAAATTCGGAGAACGTGGTCGTAGATGTCCCGGAAATAGACCTGAATATCGGGCGTGAGGAGTGTGCTGGGACGGTTGGTAAGGACGCTGAGCGCGTCCCGCTCCGGCGCAAGGTGGCGGCGGAGAGTCAATACAAGGCGCTTGACCGAGAAAACCTCGCGCAGAGCGCCCTGATCGAATGATCCGTAAATCTTCTCCTCGAGGCTGTCCATGAACTCGTCGAGCTTGTCGATGATCGGGAAATAGGCGTCGACGGCCTGATCGACGATCGCGTGCATGAGTTTCGCAGGGCCATGTGTAGCCAGCTCCGGCTTCCTTTCAAGCAGCTCCCGGGTTGAATCGACCGGGTTTGTGTCTGCTCCGTGCACCGTGACGAGGTAATTCTTGCCGAGGAAGAAGCTGATGTTGGCCGTATCGAGGTCGTAGGGATCGTCGGTGGTCTCGCAAAACGCGACGGTGCGAACGATGAGAAACACGTACCGGTCGAACTCCTCGAGCTTGACCCTGGATTGCGGGTTTACAGCCTCTTCTATGGCCAGCGGGTGGAAGTGGAAGACGTCCTTCAGCATCGCGACTTTCTGGGTGTCGCGTGTGTCGATGTCCACCCAGAGTGTGCCTTCTCCCGCCGCGAGGGCGCGCTCGATCTCCTCGCGCGACAGATCCAGACGCATCCGACCGTTTGGATCGTTATAGCAGCTCCAGACGCGCGGTTCTGCTGGCGGCCGGACGTATTGCAACGGTTTGAGTGCAACGCTCATGAGTTTGGAAGTTAGCGGCTAGACGGCGAGGGCGCCCAGATGTCGAAGGGCTGCCTGAGCCAACCTTTCTGGCGCGTATCCGCCCTCTAGCACGCTCACGATTCGTCCCCCGCACCAGGAGTCGGCGCGTGCGACCAGCGAGCGGGTTAGGAACTCAAAATCTTCCAGCTCCAGCGTGAATCCGCCAAGCGGATCACCAGCGAGGGAATCGAAGCCGGCTGAGATCAGAATCAGGTCGGGCACGAAGCCCTTGGTGGCCGCATCAATTCCCTGCTCCAAGGCCTGGACGTATTCTGCCGGCCCCAGGCCTGCCGGCTTCGGAATGTTCCAGACAGTCCCGTGGGGGCCATGATCATCGGCCGCGCCGGTGCCGGGATACCACGGCCACTGATGCATTGAGACGAAGTGAATGTCAGGCTCGTGTTGAACCAGCGCCTGGGTACCGTTGCCATGGTGGACATCCCAATCGACGATCAGGATCCGATGCAGGCCGTGCTCGTTTCTCGCATAGTGTGCGGCAATGGCCACGTTGCCGAACAGGCAGAACCCCATTGCACGATTGTGGACCGCGTGATGTCCGGGCGGACGCACCGCGGAAAAGCTCCTTGGATTGACGCCGGTCGCCGAGAGATCAACTGCTGCGAGAACGCAGCCGGCAGCAGCGGTAGCAGCGTCCCAGGACCCGCTGCTCGCTACCGTATCTGCGTCAAGGCGTCCCCCACCCTGCTCCGCGATTACTTTGACCGAGCGGATGTACGCCGGATCGTGCGCAAGGCCCAACTCTTCGATGGTGGCGTGCCGCCCCTCGACGTGCTCGACATTATGAAATACTTCTGGATCGTCCCGAAGAGCCCGCGTGATGGCGCGGAGACGGCCGACGTGCTCGGGGTGTCCCCAACCGGTGTCGTGTCGGCCGCAGTCGCTGTGGGAGATGAACGCAGCCCGCATTGCGCGGGCGCCTACTCTACCGGTCGCCGGCGGCGGTCGGTAATGACGAAGATCGATCCGTTCCTGGCGTCCGTGGACGAAATCGGGCCGTCCTCGTCCAGAACCTCGAAGCCATGCAGCTTAACCACGTACTCCTTCTCGTTGCTTCCGTCGGGATAGAGCTTTTTTAGGGCGAGCTCCTTGAGGCTCTTCACTGAAGCCGAGGGATCAGCATCGATCCGAATCGCGTCCCACGCTTCCAGAACCTGTGCTCTCAGGTGAAGCACTGACGCGGACGGCGATCCGAGCCTGATTGGTTCCCCCTGTGTCCTCAGGGTGCTAACGAAAGGCGCGGGGACTGTCATTCGCCGCTTTCTGTTGTTATCGCGAGAGGCACGGGCGCGAGAGTGGCAAAAAAGCGCGCGATCTGCTGGTCGAAGAGGTATGTCGAGCCGGTGACCTTAGTTCCCCCTTCACCGGGAAAGGCGGCAATTACGGCTTCTTCTCCGCCCTGCCCCCGCATCGTCACATGATTCTTTGATTCCTGCTCGGGGAACGCAGCGTAGATGCCGGTCTGGCGGCCAAAAAAATCTTTTGCGGCCCGCAGGACTTCTGCGGGACTGTGTAAGGTCGTGGTTTCCTGAAGCGTGCGCTTGCGCTGTGACATTGATGCGGGGTCAAGGATCTGAATTGGTTCGTGCAATCTAGGTCGTGCCCAGGGGAGCTACAAGCTAACGCGCGGCGGCGGTCGGCATCTTGCAACTTCGGTCGGCGAAACCTTCACGAACAGGACAAACGAAAATGTTGACGAGTAGATCCGTGCTCCGCGCGCTGGCACTCGCCTCCGCGCTCGTTGCCTCGACGCAAGCTCTCGGTCAGGCTGTTCCCGCCAGGCAAGCGAATCCGAGTCAGCCTCAGGCGGCCACCTACCGGCCGGAGTTCGGTACGATGTGGACGTTCGACGCTCCACCACTCGACTATTGGCGTCGAACGTACGGTTTCGCGCCAGATCAGAAATGGCTCGATCACGTTAGACTCTCATCGGTCCGTTTGCCGATCTGTTCTGCCTCGTTCGTCTCGTCGCGGGGCCTGGTGATGACCAATCACCACTGCGGTCGGGAATGCACCGCCGGCGTCTCACCCCCGGATTCGAATTACATCCAGACGGGATTCGCCGCGCGCACTCTAGCCGACGAAAAGAAATGCGCGGGCCTGTACGTCGATCAGCTACAATCGATCCAGAACGTCACCGACAGAGTTCGCGCCGCGATCACAGGAAATACTCCGGCCGAACAGGCCGCGCAGCGCAGTGCCGTCATCTCACAGCTACAGAACGAGTGTAACCAGCAAACTCAGCTCACCTGTCAGGTGGTGACGCTCTATAACGGCGGCATCTATTCGATGTATCGATATCGCCGGTTCAACGACATCCGTCTGGTGATGGCACCCGAAGGCGACATCGCATTCTACGGCGGTGATCCGGACAACTTCACATATCCGCGCTATGATCTCGATCTGACGCTGCTGCGCGTCTACGAGAACGGACAGCCTTATAGTCCGCCGGATTATCTCAAGTGGAGTCCGGCCGGGGCGGTGGAGAACGAGCTGGTGTTTGTAGTCGGGAATCCAGGATCCACTGGGCGACTCAACACTATCTCGCAGATGGAATTCCTGCGCGACGTCGGCTACCCAGCCACACTAGCAGCCTACAAGCGCGTGCTCGCGATCTACGCCGAGCTTGCGC
>DASWCI010000382.1:0-2169 GCA_036390195.1 Gemmatimonadaceae bacterium | reverse complement strand
CCCGAACGAACGGCGCTCGAGGCCCGCATGAAGGATGTCGATTCGAGGATTTCGAGTGTCGACCAGATGTTGGCCGGGAATGCGGCGCAGCTAGCCCAGGCTGCAGCAATTCCTGGAGCCGTTGTAGAACAGCCGCCACCGCCCCGTCCGCCGGGCCCACCCGAAGAAGCATACGCGCTCGGTGGAACATTCATGATCGTCGTGCTGCTCCCGATATCGGTTGCTTTCGCACGCAGAATCTGGCGCCGAAGCGCAGCCGTGGTCACCTCATTCCCGCGCGAGCTCGCCGACCGTCTGCAGCGGATCGAGCAGGGACTCGAGGCAACTGCCCTCGAAGTGGAGCGGATCGGTGAAGGCCAACGATTTCTCACGCGCCTTTTCACCGAGGGAGAAGGCACGCGAGCTATCGGCTCCGGCGCAGCACAGCCGATCGAACGAAAACCGATAAAAGCGCCAGAGCGGCTTCCCTAGCCGAGTGGGATCCTTTCCTTATTCTGGCTGAGCCAACGGTCAAAGTTTAGAAGCTCCGGATTTAGAGTCTTCGTCTCGCTGATACCGCGAGCATCGCAGCAATCCTGCTCGAACTCGGTGTAAAACTGAAACATGTTCCCGAGGTCGTCAGCCCCGGGGAATCCAAACGATCTGAACGCGGCTGGCGTGACCGGGTTGTACACGACCTCCCGCCCAAGTGCCTTCGTCATCGATTTCGCCATCTGAGCGCCAGTCAAATGACCGCCGGCGAGGCCTACTGTCTTGCCGATCATCTCGTCGCCCTTCTCGAATATTGCGTAGGCGGCTTTTCCAATATCCTCGGCCGCGATGCCCGCCAGCTTTTTTGTCCCCATCGGCAGACTGATCGTCAGTTTGCCGTCCGGGCCTTTCTTGGGGCCCATACCGAAGTAAATGAAATTCTCCCAGTAAAACGACGCGAGCAGAAAGGTCGTCGGCACGCCGAGCTGTCTGAAGATTTCGTCTGCTTCACCCTTCGCGTCGAAGTGCGGGACTTTGTATTTGCCCATCAGCGTGGGCATGCGATCGTCGGAAAGCGGAACAGATTTCCTGGTGTCCTCGAGCGTCGACCAGATAACATGGTGGACACCGGCATCCTTCGCCGCTTGCGCCATGTTTCGCGCGTGGGACAGTTCCTTCTCGGGCTTGAGGTGCTCCCAGAAAAACGTGACGCAAAACGCGCCGTGTGCGCCATCAAACGCTTTTCTAAGACTCTTTATGTCGTCGACATCGCCAGCGACGACTTCCGCGCCCGCATCCGCGAGCGCTTTCGCTTTCTCAGAATTGGGGTTTCTCGTTATCGCGCGCGCAGCAAAGGAACCATGTTTGTCGTTCAGAATGGCGCGGACCAGCCCGCCACCCTGAGCACCGGTGGCTCCGACGACTGCAATGATTTTCTTGTCAGTCTTCTGCTTATCGGTCTTCGTATCGGCCTTCTTGGCAGTTTTTTTCTTTTCGGCCACAGCAAACCTCCTTCGGAGTGTTGTTACCAGTTACCCTGCTCTCCCATTACCTCGATCGCCCGCACCAATCGATCAGCGGCGTGTCGCCAATTAGTCTGAACGGCGCGCTGTGCGGCGGTTGCGTTCGCCGTACGTATCGCTTCGACGATCGCGTCGTGCTCGGTGCCAGCGGTTGGAACCGTATCGAGCAAAAGCGCGATGTACATCCTGATATAGCGTTCCGCCTGCGGCTTCACTGCCTCATGGAGAGATCGTAGTCGAGGTCCTGCGCCAGCCTCGACATAGCGCCGATGAAATCTCTCGTCCAGCTCATACAATTTCCCGGGCTGAGCGCCCTTGGCTGACGCAGCGCGCCTAAAATCCGAGTTGAGGGTCGCGAGATCCTTCGCTAGTTTTTCACGTTCTGTCTCGCTTAGACGTGCTGCACTCCGGGCGGCCAGTCCTTCCAGCTCTCCCACGATTTCGAGCAGTTCTCCAACATCCTCTCGCGTGAGTGGCGCAACGGTCATCCGCGCCTGGTGCGTTGCCGAGGCAATTACGTATCCCTCCCGCTCGAGCCGCTGAAACGCAGCGCGAACCGGAGTGCGACTGACTCCAAAACGTTCGGCAACTTCCGTTTCTACGACTCGCGCTCCGGGAGCCAGTTGTCCGCGGACGATCAGATTTCTCAGCGAATCGTAGAGGTGGTTCGCGCGCT
>DASWCI010000381.1:0-4070 GCA_036390195.1 Gemmatimonadaceae bacterium | reverse complement strand
GTTTTATGACGGCTCGCGGTCTGCCGAGTCGCGAACAGCGCGCATGAAATGCGCGAGCTTTGTTTCGTCGAGCTCGCCGTTCGTGCGCAAGCCGCTGCAGACATCCACTCCAAACGGCGCCACCTGATCGATTGCCTTTCTCACGTTCTCCGGATTGAGACCTCCCGCCAGAAAGACGGGGACATCCACCGAAGCGCGAATTTTCCTGCTCACGGCCCAGTCGTGCGCGCGGCCCGTGCCGCCGAGGATTTTGGTAGAGAGAGACGGGTTTCCGGAGTCCAGCAGAATTGCATCTACTACGGCCGAGACGGCTACCGACTCTCGGAGCGCGCCTTCGTCGCGGACGTGAATCACCTGAACGATCGAAATCCCCGGCAACGCTTCGCGCAAACGCTCGTGTACGCCGGGCTCGACCTCGTCGACGAGCTGCAGCGTGTTCGTCCGACAGAGTCTTTGTTGCGCGATTATCGGTTTGGCCGTCGTCTCACAGGTCAGAAGAAACGTCGCGACGCCGGGCGGAACCGTAGCCGCGATATCGCGGATGCGCTGTTCGGGAATGGGTCCGGGACCGCTCGGCATCCTCGAGACCAGGCCAATCGCGGCGGCGCCCATTTGCACGGCGAGGGCAGCCTCGGCTTCCGATGCGATGCAACAGACTTTAACCCGTGGTGGAACAGGGAACATATCCGGGCCGTTGGTGGATACTATGTACGGTAATTGCATACAATTTTATCGTCGGGCCGCGCGCGCGTTCAGCGGCTCTGCTCTTCAACCTGTAGCGCGCGAGGTCCCATGCTCATGAGACAATCGAAGCAACTCCTGAGCGTCATTGCTGTTCTTCTCATTGCTGCGTGCACGGACAACAGCATAACGAATCCACTGGCAGATGCTGCCGGCACTTATCAGCTGACCGTTTACGCGGGTAGGAGCATTCCAGCAACGTACATCATCCAGGCCGGCGATCCGAATTACCCGCAGTATCCAAATGGCGCCACGTTCCAGGTCACTGGTGGAACTATGGTTCTCAACGGCAACGGCACTTTCATTGAGACCAACAACTATGTTACGACCCCAACTGGTGGTGCCTCTCAGAACACGTCGTTCGTGAGTAGCGGCACCTGGACATTGAGCGGCGTTGATCTGACGTTTACAGCACCCGCGCAAAACGGGAACGCCGCCCGCAGCGTTGCCGGCACGTTGAGTATCGACACCATCAACTACCAGGAAGACGACGGTACCGGAGTTATCCAGTCTTACGAATACAAGCGGTAAGCTGGGCGACAGGTAGGACTTCTTGAAGAGGGAGCGCTCTCGTCCGAGCGCTCCCTTTTTGTTATCCTTTCAGGCCTGGAACCGTTTCCCGTACCGCACCGTAAGGCTCAAAACTCTTTCGAGGACGGACACAATGGGGATAGTGGCCTGGATTGTAGTTGGTCTCGTCGCTGGAGTTCTTGCATCTCTCGTGATGGGTGGCACCGGATACGGCATCATTGGTGACATAATCATCGGCATCGTTGGCGCCTTTATCGGAGGCTGGCTGTTCAGGTCCCTCGGTATCTCGACGCCCTTCGGTGGCATGGGCGGGATCATCTTCGTCGCCTTCATCGGAGCTGTCGTGCTCCTCCTTATTCTGCGTCTGATACGGGGATCGACACGACGAATATAGGCCGCGCAAGCCCTCGGACTTTCGGTTATTCCGGCACTCCTTTAATCGACAAGCTCGGAATAAAATCGGGCGCGCGACTACAGTTCGTTTCTGAGCCAGCTAATTTTTCGGCATTGCTCGGCACGCTACCCTACGGAACGAGGATGGCATCGCGAGGCACGCTGGATTTCGCGATCCTCTTTGTGCAAGCGTTGTCCGAGCTGCGGAAAAGGTTTGCCCCACTGCGCGACAGGCTCGAGACGAACGGCATGCTCTGGGTAGCGTGGCCCAAGAAAGCATCAGCCGTAGACACTGACCTTACCGAAGGTGTTGTTCGGCAGTTCGGCCTGGATTCCCAGTTGGTGGATGTAAAGGTCTGCGCCATCGATGACACCTGGTCGGGACTCAAGTTCGTGCGCAGGCTAAAGGATCGCTGACATCGCGCGCCCTCGTCGTTTGGGAATTAACTTCTCTGCGATGATCGAGCTTACTGGGAGCCGTCCTCAGTGAAATCCATCGACGCGCTTTTGACAGGCCTGGTTGATTACGCGGGACTGTTTCCGCCGGCGAGCGAAGACATGCGGCCTGCGCTCGAGAATTACGCTGCGTATCTGCGAGGCTCTGACCGCAAAGCACTCGGACGATTTATCGTACCGATCTCGCGCCTTCAGGAGCTCGAAGAATCCGGCTCGGAGTTGATGCCTCGCGGGCCGAAATCCAGACCGTGGCATCTCAGCGTACTGATCTCGGAGGATGTCCGCGCCGCGGGTGGCGAAATCCTCAAGTTCAATCGGCGTCATTCCAGCGCGTCGTCGAAGGGGGCGGCGCGGGGGCGCGCCTTGATCGACGTGGCGGAGCTCAAAGCGAGCACTGTGGGCGAGATCGATCACCAGCGTGCAGATTTGCCGCCTGGCATCACCGCGTATTTTGAGATTCCTTCCACCGGCGACTTCTCTTCACTGGTGAAAGCGCTTGCCCGGGTTAGCGCGCGAGCAAAGATCCGCACTGGTGGTGTAACGCCGGAAGCGTTTCCTCCGGCGCACGCAATCATCGATTTCATGAGCGCGTGCCGACGCGAGACCGTTGCTTTCAAGGCTACAGCCGGCCTGCATCACCCGGTGCGCGGCGAATACCGGCTGACTTATGAGTCGAACAGCCAGAAATGGATGATGTACGGGTTTCTCAATGTGTTCATCGCCGCCGTGCTTCTGTATGCCGGTGGGAGTGATGATACAGCACTCTCGGAGCTCGAGGAGAGCGAAGCGTCAGCGTTCTCATTCGAAGAAGACGAGATTCAATGGCGTGATAAGCGCATCACGGTCGATCGGATTCGTGCTGCGCGTGCCGAGTTTGCAATTTCGTTCGGTTCCTGCTCCTTCCGTGAGCCCATCAACGAGCTCGCGCGCCTGACCCGACGAGCCGAATCAACGATTCAGTGAACGAGACGCACGACCCTTCACTTACGTCGTGGATCGAGTCAGCGAACTCGCCTGACACGGATTTCCCGATCCAGAATCTTCCCTTCGGGGTGTTCTCGCGGAAAGGCGATACGGAGCGGCGCGTTGGTGTCGCAGTGGGCGACCAGATCATCGACATCGGAGAATCGCTGAGCGCGAATCTGTGGAGTGGGAAGGCGCGCGACGTTGCTCGCTGGTGTGATCGGCCGAATCTCAACGAGTTGATGCAGGCGCCAAGGGACTCTCTCTCGCAATTCCGCGCGCGGTTGAGTGAGCTGCTTGCGGGCACTCCCGGTGATGACAGCGTCATCAACCCACTTCCCCCGGGCGCGCTCGTGCCAATGGCCGAAGCGGAAATGTTTCCACCCGCCGACATAGGCGACTATACCGATTTCTACGCTTCGATCTATCACGCCACCAACGTTGGTAAGCTATTTCGTCCAGACACTCCGCTGTTTCCCAACTACAAGTACGTGCCGATCGCATACCATGGACGTGCCTCGTCGATCATCATCAGTGGCGCCGAGGTGCAGAGACCGAGCGGGCAGACAACGGCCTCAGGCGGTGGCGCCAGCACTCCCGTGTTTGGACCGACGCAGCTGCTCGACTATGAAGCGGAAGTCGGCTTTTTCGTGGGGCGAGGAAACGACCGAGGTGAACCGATTCCAATCGATGAAGCAGAGGATCACCTCTTCGGGATCTGTCTCGTCAACGATTGGTCGGCCCGCGATATCCAGTCGTGGGAGTACCAACCGCTCGGCCCTTTCCTCTCGAAGAACTTTGCGACGACGATTTCGCCGTGGGTAGTGACGTGGGACGCGCTTGAGCCTTATCGTGTGCCCGCGTTTTTCCGGCCGCCCGGAGACCCGCAGCCGCTTCCGTATCTCGCATCCGAGAAAGACCGAAACGAGGGCGGTATCGATCTGAATATCGAGGTCTATATCCGCTCCATGCTGATGCGCGAGGGA
>DASWCI010000380.1:0-20182 GCA_036390195.1 Gemmatimonadaceae bacterium | reverse complement strand
AGGCACGGTCGCTACTGGCAGAATCGAGAAGGGGAAGATCAAGGTTGGGGAGGAAGTGGCGCTTATCGGCTTCAACTCTGAGAAGAAGACCGTCATCACTGGCGTTGAAATGTTTAGGAAGCTCTTGGACGACGGCCAGGCAGGTGACAACGTCGGACTCTTGCTTCGTGGAATTGACAAGGGCGACGTGGAGCGTGGGATGGTGCTGGCCAAGCCTGGGAGTATCACTCCGCACACCAAGTTCAACGCCGAAGTGTACGTCCTAACGAAAGAGGAAGGCGGCAGGCACACGCCTTTCTTCAAGGGTTATAGGCCTCAGTTCTATTTCAGAACGACCGATGTGACTGGAAGTGTCGAGTTGCCTGAGGGAATGGAGATGGTGATGCCTGGTGACAACGTCCAGATGACGATCGAGCTCATCACACCGATCGCGATGGACGAAGGCCTTAGGTTCGCCATCAGGGAAGGCGGCAGAACCGTCGGAGCTGGTGTAGTAACAAAGATCTTGAACTAACGAGGGAAGCGGGAAGAGGGAAGCGGGAAGAGGGCTCGCTCCCAGCCACGTACCGATCCAGTCCAGCGTAGCGATCAAGTCCGCAGTCCGCAGTTAGTTTCCCAATCCGTAGTTAGTCAGCAGTCCGCAGTGCCGTTGGTCCGAAATCCGAAATCCGCAGTCCTGAAGTCATAAGGAAAACACAATGCCCCGCGAAAAAATCATTCTCGCTTGCGAGACCTGTAAGAATCGCAACTACTTCACCGACAAGAACAAGCGCTTGCACCCCGAGCGCGTCCAGTGGAAGAAGTACTGTCCGCGCTGCAACGCGCACAAGCTGCACAAGGAAACGAAGTAATGGCCGTTGAGGTTACGAACCGTAGGGACGTCACTCCCGCGACGACCGGGGGGAATTTCGTCGTGCGGTTTTTCCGCTCGCTCAACACTTTTTACCACGAAGTGCAGGACGAGATGCGGAAAGTCACCTGGCCCGACCGCCCCCAGCTCAAGGACACCACGATCAAGATCATCATCTTCGTGCTCTTCCTCGGCGCTGTGATCGCGGCGATCGATCTCATTCTGCAGCTGATTCTCGTCCAGGGAGTTCCATCATTGTTCTCGAGACGATGACCGTGGCGACGACTACAGAGCACCGTTGGTACGCGATTCAGACGACCTCCGGACACGAAAACAAAGTTCGTTCGCTGATACAGCGCCGGATCGATGCCGATCCACGTCCGGCCGAGGAGCGAGCCATCCGCCAGGCACTTGTACCGACGCAGGAAGCGGTCGAGATCAAGAACGGCAAGAAGGTAAACGTCGAGAGAAAGATCTATCCCGGTTACGTACTGGTAGAAATGGTGATGGACCAGGAGACGGCGCACACCGTCAACGGCATCCAGGGTGTGATCAAGTTCGTGGGACACGAGCGACTGCCGCAGCCGCTCCGGCCGGAAGAAGTCAACCGCCTCCTTGGTGTCGCCGACGATTCGGAGCCGGAAGAAGTGAAAGAGGAGATTCCATTCCTCGTTGGTCAGGCGGTGGCGATCACCGAGGGACCTTTCACCGATTTCAACGGTACGGTCGAGGAAGTTCTGACCGACAAGGGCAAGGTCAGGGTGTCGGTTTCACTGTTTGGCCGGCCCACTAGTGTTGAGCTGGATTATTTGCAGTTGAAGGGCTACTAAAACGGCCCCGAACCGGTTAAGTTTGAAGGCTACACCTTAACGGCGTCGGTCCAACCGGCGATTGAAAACTGAACGACGCGGGTCCAAAGATCCCCGCGCTAAATGAAGTGAAGATCTGGAGTCACAGCGGCGCTACTCCCGCCGCAGGTGATGGCCCTTGCGCGGGGCGGCCGATGAGGCGAGGAGCGCACCGTCGGATACCACTACGACGTCAAATCAAATCGTGGGAGTCAGACGCGAGTCCGCCGCAATTTCGCGCGTAGGATGCCGCGAGACAGTAACTGAGGAGTATCATGGCAAAAAAGGCAGTTGGTTTCGTCAAGCTGCAGATCCCTGCAGGCAAGGCGAATCCGGCCCCTCCCGTGGGTACCGCTCTCGGCCCCCAGGGAATCAACATCATGGCCTTCTGCAAAGAGTTCAACGCTCGGACGCAGGGCCAGGATACGATTCTCCCGGTCGAGATAACGATTTACGCTGATAAGTCCTTCACCTTCATCACCAAGACGCCCCCAGCGGCTGTCCTGCTGAAGAAGGAAGCGGGGGTTGAGAAAGGCTCCGGAACGCCAAACCGCAATAAAGTCGGTTCCGTCACCAAGGCGCAGGTCAGAAAGATCGCCGAGATCAAGCTCCCCGACCTGAACACCGACTCGATCGAGTCGGCAATGGCGATGGTCGCCGGCGCTGCCAGATCCATGGGTATCGAGGTGAGGGACTGATGAAGACCCACGGCAAGAGGTACAAGGCCGCCGCCGAGAAGCGGAATCCCGAAACGAGATATCAGCCGCGTCAGGCGATCGACATCGTCAAGTCGACGGCGTTCGCGAAGTTCGATGAGACCGTGGAGGTCGCTGTTCGTCTCGGCGTCGATCCAAAGCACTCCGATCAAGCAGTGCGCGGAACCGTCGTGCTACCCGCTGGCACCGGAAAGTCGGTGCGCGTGCTCGTCATCGCCGCCGGCGACAAGGCGCGCGAGGCTGAAGCCGCGGGCGCTGATTACGTCGGCAATGAGTATATCGCGAAGATCAAAGAAAACTGGCTCGACTTCGACGTTTTGATCGCTACACCTGACCAGATGGGTCAGCTCGGTGCGCTCGGTCGAATTCTTGGTCCGCGTGGGCTGATGCCGAATCCCAAAGCGGGCACTGTGACGTTCGACGTCGGGCGTGCTGTTCGTGAAACGAAAGCCGGAAAAATCGAATACCGCGTCGACAAGGCTGGCAACGTTCACGCTGCGATCGGAAAGGTTTCGTTCGCCGCCGAGGCGTTGGAGTCGAACTTCACGGCGTTCATGGATCAGATCGTTCGCTCGAAGCCAACGACCTCGAAGGGCGTTTACATCCGCACCGTCGCGATCTCCAGCACGATGGGGCCCGGCGTCAGCATCGACACCACCCCCTACCGGTAGCGAGCGATGAAGAGAGCTGAAAAGGAACAAATCGTTGCCGATTTGTCCGAGAAACTGAGCAACGCCCAGTCGCTCTACTACACCGATTTCACTGGGCTCAACGTGAAGCGGATGACCGAGCTTCGTCGCCGGCTCAAGAGAGCAGGCGTCGAGTACGTGGTCATCAAGAACACGCTGGCTCTGCGTGCAGTCAACGAGAGTGGTCTCGTCGGCGAGCCGCTCAAGGGTCCGACCGGCCTGGTGGTCGGAAAGGATCCGGTTGCCGCCGCAAGGGTGCTCACCGAATTCGCGAAGGAGTTCGAGGAGAAGCCAACGGTCAAAGGCGGCTTGCTCCAGGGCAAGAAGATCGACAACGCGCAGTTAAGGCGTCTCGCTTCGCTTCCGTCGCGCGAGCAAATGCTGGCGGATCTTGCAGCCGGCATGCAGTCACCGATGGCCGCCTTCGTCGGCGCGCTCAACGGGCTTCTTTACATGTTTGCAGGCGCGCTCGACGCGCTCAAGACTCAGCGCCAAGGCGCCTAAAAATTCCAGGGAGACAACACACAATGGCAAACGCTACCATGAGCAAAGACGAGATTCTCGAAGCGATCGGCAACATGTCGGTTCTCGAGCTGTCTGAGCTCGTCGAAGCTTTCAAGAGCAAGTTCAACGTCACGATCTCGGCCGCGCCGGTTGGCGGAACCGCTCCGGCAGCGGGTGGCGCCGGTGCAGCTCCAGCAGCCGCGGTTGAAGAGCAGACCGAGTTCAAGGTGGTACTCAAGGAAGCGGGAGCGAAGAAGATTCAGGTCATCAAGGTCGTGCGTGAGCTCACCGGCCTGGGTCTCAAGGAAGCGAAGGATCTTGTCGACGGTGCGCCGAGTGATGTCAAGACCGGTGTCACCAAGGACGAGGCCGCGGCTATGCGGGCGAAACTGGAAGAGCAGGGAGCAGCAGTCGAGGTGAAGTAGGCTCTCGTGCCGGTCGTCGGTCAGAGGGTATCGGCTACGGCAGCTAGCTCGCTTACACGCATCGAGCCTCGCGCGCATACAACAAAGGCGCGCGCGAGTCTCTTGCTACGCGAGGCGCTGCCTACGCCGACACCCTCTGCCCTCGTCCCACGAGATCTTCTCTCACTCAGATGCATAATGCTCTCGATCTCAGTCGCTCCTAACAGGAAAACCGAAACAAGAAGCTCGCTCCGGCCCGGATCCGCGAAAATTTCGCGCGTGACGGCGGCGGGGCTATTTGTGCCTGTAGGTGATTCATGCCCGAATTAATGAAACAGATCTCGTTCGCCAAGCTCGATCAGGGGATGGAGATGCCCCATCTCCTCGACATCCAGACCCGCGCCTTCGAGTCGCTGCTCCAATTGGACGCAGCTTCGAAGGATCGCGAAGACATTGGACTCGAGCGCGTCTTCAAGGACTTGTTCCCGATCACTGACGTGCACGAGAACTTCTCGCTCGAGTTCAAGAGCTACTCTCTCGGCGAGCCGAAGTACTCCGTTGCCGAGTGCATCGAGCGCGACATGACGTACTCCGCACCGTTGAAGGCTACGCTTCAACTGATTGTCTTCGAGACAACCGAAGCGGGCAAGCGGCCGAAGAACATCATCGAGAAAGAAGTCTATCTCGGTGAGCTTCCCCTTCTGACACCGCTGGGAACCTTCGTCATCAACGGCGCTGAGCGCGTCATCGTCAGCCAGCTGCACCGCTCGCCGGGCGTCGTGTTCGAGGAGTCGACGCACCCGAATGGCCAGCGCCTGATTTCCGCGCGCATCATCCCGTTCCGCGGCTCGTGGGTCGAGTTCACAGTCGACATCCACGACGTGGTCTACGTGCACATCGACAAGAAAAAGAAATTCCCCGCGACCGCGCTTCTTCGCGCCTTCGGGTACGGCACGAACTCGCAGATCCTTCGCTTGTTCTTTGCCGTGCGCCAGCTTGATCTCGTCAAGAAGCGGGAGTCGAGGGTAGATCAGCGCGAGGTCCTCGGGGCAATTATCGCTGAAGACATCACCCTTGCCGGCACAGTCCACAATCCGGAGGCGCCCAAGCTCAAGACCAAGAAGGCACGAGCAGCATTGGAGCGCGAAGAGGCTGAGCTGCTGGTGAAAGAGGGTGACGAGCTGACGGAAGAGGTCTACAACCGCCTGCGTCGTCTGAACATCGACAAGGTCAAGGTCTTCGCGTCGTACACGACGATCGATCTCCGCGACGAGGTCGACGCTATCGAGCGTGGCGAGCGCCCCGTTCGTCGCGTCATCGCCGTCGACGGTGTCGACCCCGATTCCGGAGAAGTGATCGCCGATGTTGGTGATAACCTCACCGACACGATGATCCGGAAGCTGCGTAAGCACGACATCAACAAGGTGCAGGTCTTCGTGATGTCGGGCCGCGCCGAGTCGATGCTGATCAAAAACACATTGGCCAAGGATCCGACGCACACCGACGAAGAGGCGCTGAAGCAGATCTACTCGCTTCTCCGTCCCGGTGACGCGCCGAACCGTGAGACCGCCCGTCAGGCGCTCGAGAGATTGTTCTTCTCTCCCAAGCGTTACGACCTGGGTCGCGTGGGTCGCTACAAGATCAACCAGCGTCTCATGACCAATCGTCCCGCCAACGAGACCGTTCTCACCAAGGAAGATTTCGTCGCGATCATCCGCTACCTCGTGGAGCTCCACGAAGGCCGCGGTTACACGGATGACATCGATCACCTCGGCAACCGGCGCATTCGCTCTGTTGGCGAGCTGATCGCGAACCAGTTCTCGGTCGGTCTGTCTCGCATGGCGCGCCTGGTCAAGGAGCGCATGTCGATCAACACCGATCCGGAAAAGATCTCGCTCGACGATCTGGTAAATGCGCGTACAGTCTCAGCAGTGATCCAGGCTTTCTTCGGATCGTCGCAGCTGTCGCAGTTCATGGATCAGACCAATCCGCTCGCCGAGCTGACGCACAAGCGTCGTCTCTCGGCGTTGGGTCCGGGCGGACTCACTCGCGAGCGCGCTGGATTCGAGGTGCGCGACGTTCACTACTCGCAGTACGGACGCATGTGTCCGATCGAGACCCCTGAGGGTCCGAACATCGGACTCATCACGTCGCTCGCGTGCTATGCCCAGGTTAACGATCTCGGCTTCGTCGAGACTCCTTACCGCGTCGTCAAGAACGGCAAGGTCACGGCTGAAATCGAGTGGCTCGATGCGAACCGTGAAGAGGATGTCGTAATCGCGCAGGCGAACGCTCGCCTGAACGAAGATGGCACCTTCGTCGACGAGCTCGTGCTCTGCCGTCAGCGCGGCGACGTTCCGCTCGTTGCACCGGAGCGCATTGACTACATGGATGTCGCTCCCGAGCAGCTCGTCTCGATCGCCGCGGCGCTCATTCCGTTCCTCGAGCACGACGACGCCAACCGCGCGTTGATGGGCTCGAACATGCAACGGCAGGCCGTCCCACTTCTCAATCCGCATACTCCGCTCGTCGGAACAGGCCTGGAGGAGAAAGTCGCGCGCGATTCCGGCGCTGTCGTCATCGCACGGCGCGTAGGAACGATTACCAGCGTCACGGCCGACGAGATCATCGTCGACACCGGCGCTTCGGAGCGCGGCAAGAAGGACAGCGATCGCCCGCTCGCGAGATTGACCCAGCACGATCGTTATCGCCTCAAGAAATACTGGCGCACCAACCAGGACACCGCCGTGAACCAGCGTCCGATCGTGAAGACCGGGCAGAAGGTGAAGGCCGGCGAAGTCCTGGCCGACGGCGCGTCGACCGAAATGGGACAGCTCGCACTCGGAGCCAACGTCACCGTGGCGTTCATGCCCTGGTACGGACACAACTTCGAGGACGCGATCGTGCTCTCCGAGAGACTGGTGAAGGACGACGTCTATTCGTCGATCCACATCCAGGAGCTCGAGCTGCACGTCCGCGACACCAAGCGCGGTCAGGAAGAAATCACGCGTGAAATTCCGAACGTCGCTGAAGAGGCGCTGTCGGATCTCGACGAGCGCGGCATCGTCCGCATCGGCGCGCACGTGAAGCCGGGCGACATTCTCGTCGGCAAGATCACGCCGAAGGGCGAGACCGAGCTCTCTCCTGAAGAGAAGCTGCTCACCGCGATTTTCGGTGAGAAGGCGAAGGACGTAAAGGATTCGTCGCTCAAGGTTCCGCCGGGAATGGAAGGCGTGGTAATCGATGTGAAGATTTTCTCGCGCATCGAGGACCAGGTCGTCGAGAAGGATCGCGGCGAGAGAATCGGCGAAATCCGCCGGCTCGAGGGTGAAGAGAAGATTCGCGTCAACGAAGTCCGTGATGCCGAGCTGATGGATCTGCTCGAGGGTCAGACTGTCTCGCTCGCGCTCAAGTCCGGGACCGTCGAGGAAGCGATTCCCGCCGGCACCAAGCTAACGGGCGCGATGCTGCGTGAGCTCAAGATTTCGAGTCTGGATCTCAAAACGTTCAGAGTCGAAGACAAGAAGATGAACGAGCGCATCCGCACGATCATCGATCTCGCCAATGAAGAGAAGGCGAAGCTCGAGGAGAAGGCGGAGGAAAGAATCGATCGCGTGCTGCAGCCCGATGAGTTGCCGCCGGGTGTGATTCAGCTCGTGAAGGTCTACATGGCCGAGAAGAGAAAGGTCTCGGTCGGCGACAAGATGGCTGGGCGCCACGGCAACAAGGGAATCGTGGCGCGAATAGTCCCCGAGGAAGACATGCCGTTTCTTCCCGACGGTCGTCCGGTCGACATCGTTCTCAATCCGCTCGGCGTGCCGAGCCGTATGAACGTTGGACAGATCCTGGAGACTCACCTCGGGTGGGCCGCGCGTCTGCTTGGCTTCTACGCCAAGACACCGGTGTTCCAGGGCGCGAATGAGCGTGAGATCGGTTTGCTGCTCAAGCTCGCAGCGGTGACCTGGGTTCGCGATGCACTCGATCTCAAGGCCGAAGGCATCAGGATCACCGACGACGAGATTCGCGGCATCATCGCTGATGTCAAGGGAGGTGGCGGCCACGAAGACCGCGTGAAGCTGCTCGCTGATGCCACGATCGATTCACTGGGTGCTCGCGGTGTCTCAGCTGAGACGCGCGATGTCTACAACCGCATTCGGGAGTTCGTTTCTGCGGCAGCTCGCGAGCTGGCCGAACGTGACACGGCGGAGACCGACAACCAGATCGCGTTCCACTCGAACGCGGCTGGCGATGAAGAGTATGAGCCCGCGGCGCGTGCTCAGTACAAGTCTGCCGCGACCCAGATCGAAAAGAAACGGAATACTGATCCGGCATCAGTGTTGGCCAGTCAGGAGTTGCCCGCACTCGCGTCGGCGCTCGGCACCAAGAAGTCGGAAGTCGACGTCGACGCAGCGGCAATGGAGCTGATGCGTTTGGCGGGAATTTCTGCGGGTGGAAAGGTCAGACTGCGGGATGGCCGAACGGGTGAGACCTTCGCCAATCCGGTGACGGTCGGCGAGATCTACATGCTCAAGCTGTCACACCTGGTCGACGACAAGATTCACGCGCGGAGCATCGGTCCCTACTCTCTCGTTACGCAGCAGCCACTCGCCGGCAAGGCGCAGTTCGGCGGCCAGCGCTTCGGAGAGATGGAAGTGTGGGCACTCGAGGCTTACGGCGCTGCACATACGCTGCAGGAGATTCTCACCGTCAAGTCGGACGATGTGAACGGCCGCAGCAGAGTTTACGAGGCGATCGTGAAGGGACAGAACCTTCCCGAGCCTGGAATTCCGGAATCCTTCAACGTGCTCGTGCAGGAATTGAAGGCGCTGGGAATCCACGTCAGCATGGGAGCGAACGCGACCAGCGGCTACGGCGTCGGAAACATCGGCTCCAGAAACGGTAACGGGAGCGAGGAATAACTAATGATTGATTTTCGTAGCACGCGCGAGACGCGGGCAAGTTCATTCGATTACATCCAGGTCCGCATCGCTTCTCCGGAAGAGATGCGCGGCCCGAAGGATTCAAAGGAGCGTGAGCGGCTGGAGATGGCCGGTCTGCGCACCTGGTGGTCGTGGGGCGAGGTACTGAAGCCCGAGACGATCAACTACCGCTCGTTCAAGCCCGAGAAGGACGGCCTGTTCTGCGAGCGCATCTTCGGTCCGGTCAAGGACTGGGAATGCCACTGCGGTAAGTACAAGCGCATCCGTTATCGTGGTGTGATCTGCGATCGCTGCGGCGTCGAAGTTACCCTGAGCCGCGTCCGTCGCGAGCGCATGGGTCACATCGAGCTCGCCGTACCCGTCGCGCACATCTGGTTCTTCAAGACTCTTCCGAGTCCGATGGGAAACCTTGTCGATCTGACGCTTCGTGATCTCGAGAAGGTCATCTACTACTCGAATTACGTCGTCATCGATCCGGGCAAGCAGGAGGTGGTCGAGAACCAGCTCCTCGACGAAGACGAATTCCTCAACCTGAAGGCGAAGGCCAAGGAAGAGGGCGACAACGCGTTCCTCGCCGACATCGGTGCCCCAGCTGTTCGCGAGCTGCTGAAGAGAATCGACATCGACAAGGTTGCGCAGGAGCTTCGCGCTGGACTCGTTGACGAAGGCTCGCAGCATCGTAAGAAGCAGATGCTCAAGCGCCTCAAGGTCGTTGATGCGTTCCGTAACTCGGGTGACTCCGGGCAGGAGCGCAACAAGGCGGAGTGGCTGATCATGGACGTGATTCCGGTGATTCCACCGGATCTGCGTCCGCTCGTTCCACTCGACGGCGGCCGCTTCGCGACGTCTGATCTCAACGATCTCTATCGTCGCGTCATCAACCGCAACAACCGGTTGATGAAGCTGATCTCGCACCGCGCCCCTGAAGTGATTCTCCGCAACGAAAAGAGAATGCTCCAGGAAGCAGTCGATGCATTGTTCGACAACGGTCGCCGCTCCAAAGCGATTCGGGGTCGCGGCAAGCGTCCGCTCAAGTCACTGTCCGACATGCTCAAGGGCAAGCAGGGACGCTTCCGCCAGAACCTGCTTGGAAAGCGCGTCGACTACTCCGGCCGTTCGGTCATCGTCGTTGGTCCGGAGCTCAAGCTGCACCAGTGCGGTCTGCCCAAGGCGATGGCACTGGAGCTGTTCAAGCCATTCATCATTCACAAGCTCGTCGAGAAGGGAATCGCCGAGACGGTGAAGCGCGCCAAGAAAATTGTGGAGAAGGAATCTCCCGAGGTGTACGAGATTCTCGAAGAGATCATTCGCGATCACCCGGTGCTCTTGAACCGTGCGCCGACTCTTCACCGTCTGGGCATCCAGGCGTTCGAGCCGGTACTCGTCGAAGGAAAGGCCATTCGTATTCACCCACTCGTCTGCGCAGCGTTCAACGCCGACTTCGACGGTGATCAGATGGCGGTGCACGTTCCACTCTCGTTCGAGGCTCAGCTCGAGTGCCGTCTGCTCATGCTTTCGTCGAACAACATCCTCAAGCCGTCAGACGGTCGTCCCGTCGCCGAGCCGAGCCAGGACATTGTGCTTGGTTGTTACTTCGCGACGAAGGCTCCGCCGGGCTTCGATCAGACTGTGGCGAAGAACGCGAAGAACGGCAAAAACACCAAGTCGTACTCGAACGTCGCTGAGGTGGAGCTCGCGCTGTCACAGGAGCGAGTGACGTTCCACACGCCCATCCGTTACTTCGTGCAGGACGTCGAAGGAAACCGGTGGGTGGACACGACGGTAGGCCGCGTCCTCTTCAACGCCATCATCCCGAAGGAAATCGCTTTCCAGAATCGGGAGATGAAGAAAAAGGCGTTGGGCGAGCTTGTCTTCGAGTCCTACCGTAAGGGCGGACTACAGGGGACCGTTCCGTTCCTCGATCGCTTGAAGGAATTCGGATTCCGCTACGCGACGCGCGGTGGAATCTCCATCGGAATCGAAGACCTCCACATCCCGGCCGAGAAGGAGACGCTCCTCGGTGAGGCGGAGGAGCGCGTCAACAGGTTCCAGAAGGCGTATCAGACCGGCAACATCACGAACGGCGAGCGCTACAACAAGGTGATCGACACCTGGACGCACGCCAACAACGACGTTGCCGACGCGATGGTGCGCGCGATGCGCGATTCGGGCGACGGGTTTAATCCCGTCTTCATGATGTTCGATTCCGGATCACGTGGATCGCGCGATCAGATCCGTCAGCTCGCCGGCATGCGCGGACTGATGGCGAAGCCGCAAAAGAAGCTCACCGGCGGTATCGGCGAGATCATCGAAAGCCCCATCAAGTCGAACTTCCGTGAAGGACTATCAGTGCTCGAGTACTTCATCTCGACGCACGGTGCACGTAAGGGCCTGGCCGATACCGCGCTCAAGACCGCGGATGCCGGCTACCTCACCCGCCGCCTCGTCGACGTCGCACAGGATGTGACGATCACCGAAGAGGATTGCGGTACCATCCTCGGCCTCGAGGTCGGAGCGCTGAAGGAAGGCGAGGATATCATCGAGCCGCTGGCCGAACGTATCGTCGGCACCGTGGCCGCTGAAGACATCTACGATGTGCATGAGATCGACGAGTCTGGTCAGCGTACGCTGCTGGTCGAGGCTGGTCAGCTCATCGACGAAGACATGGCTCGCAGCATCGAGGAGTCAGGTCTCGAGACGGTGAAGATCCGCAGCGTTCTCACTTGCGAGGCGAAGCGCGGTCTCTGCCAGATGTGTTACGGCCGCAACCTGGCTACTATGGGAATGGTCGATAAGGGTGAAGCGATCGGAATCATCGCGGCGCAGTCGATTGGCGAGCCCGGAACTCAGCTCACGCTCCGTACCTTCCACATCGGTGGAACCGCGGCGCGTATCGCCGAGCAGACCGCGCGCAAGTCGAAGGTCGCGGGAACGATTGCTTTCGGCGACCGACTAGTGGTCGTCACCAACAGCGAAGGACAGAAGATCGTCACCTCGTACGAGGGCGAGCTCACGATCAAGAGCTCAGGCGAGCGCAACGCCAGCGTTGGCGCGCGTCTGCAGGTTCCGCTCGGCGCCACGCTGATGGTGAAGGACGGCGAAGAGGTGAAGAAGGAGCAGATCATCTTCAGCTGGGATCCGTATACGAACCCCATTATCTCCGACGTCGAAGGGACAGTGCGGTTCGTCGACCTGATTCCGGAGGAGTCAGTGTCCGAGGAGCTCGATGAGCTCACCGGTCTTCGTCAGACGGTCGTCATCGAAGACAAGGAGAAGAAGTTGCACCCGCACATTGAGATCGTGGAGACGAAGGGGGGCAAGGAAAAGCGCCTTAGAGACTTCGTGATACCGGTGGGCGCGCAGCTGACAGTTGACGATGGCAAGAAAATCAGTGCTGGTACCATCATCGCCAAGATTTCGCGTGAGGCTTACAAGACACGCGACATCACCGGTGGTCTGCCGCGTGTCGCCGAGCTGTTCGAGGCGCGTCGTCCGAAGGATCCAGCCACGATCTCCGAGATCGATGGTGAGGTGAGATTCGGCGACATCAAGCGCGGCAAGCGCGAGATCAGAGTAGTGCCGAAGGACACGCCGGCGGATGCGGAAGATCCGGGTCAGCTGTACGAGATCCCGGCCGGCAAGCACCTCCGCGTGCACGCCGGTGACTGGGTGAGAGCGGGCGACCGTCTCTCCGAAGGTCCGGTCAATCCGCACGACATTCTTCGCATCAAGGGACCGCGCGCGGTTCAGGAGTATCTGCTCAACGAAGTGCAGGAGGTTTACCGCCTGCAGGGCGTGAAGATCAACGACAAGCACATTGGCGTCATCGTGCGGCAGATGCTGCAGAAGGTGCGCGTGCTCGAGAGTGGCGACACTGAATTCCTCGAGGGCGAACACGTCGACAAGCAGACCTTCAGAGAGGCGAACGACAAGGCCAAAAAGAAAAAGGATGCGCCTGCGGTTTCGGAGCCACTCCTTCTCGGAATCACCAAGGCGAGTCTCACGACTCAGTCGTTCATCTCGGCGGCGAGCTTCCAGGAGACGACGCGCGTTCTGACCGACGCCGCAATTCGCGGCGCGCGTGATGAGCTGCTCGGACTCAAGGAGAACATCATTATCGGTCACCTCATCCCGGCCGGCACTGGCATGTATCGGTATCAGGAAGTGGAGATCGAGGGAGCACTGGTGCCGCCCGCGCCGGAGCTTCCCGCCGAGCCGAGCATCGCCGAGATTCTGGCGACCGAAGCGGACACGGACTTCGCGCTGCCGGAGACGGTAGCAGTGCCAGAAGAGATCTAGCTCGATCTTGAAGAGCGGCTATGCCGCACGCACGCGCAGGCAGTCGCAAGAAGGAGTAACCGGGATTGGGTTCACGAACCTGATCCCGGTTTCTTCTTGCGCGCATTTTCCGCCAACCCTACACTAGCGCCTCACCAAGGACGAAAACGCCGCATGACAATCCGCGTTACGGTTCCTTTGCTTCTCATTGTCTGCCTGCAGTACGGTTGCGCGCCAGAATCAGCCGCTCCGCCGGTCGTCTGGCACAATGAGGGAAGCTACCGTTGGCGGGAACTGCCGGCAGCGAATGGTGCTCACGCCGGATTCACCGAGCTGTCCGCGAAAGAGCTGGGCATTCGGTTCCTCGACGGTGTGCCCGAAGATTCAGTGCTTCAGAATCGCAACCTCGCTTTAGGCTCCGGCGTGGCGTTGGGAGATGTCGACGGCGACGGACTGGTGGACATCTTCCTCGCCAGGGTGGGCGGGCCGAGCGCTCTCTACAGGAATCTCGGCAACTGGAAGTTCAAGGACATCACTCGCGAGAGCGGTCTCGAGCTCAAGGGTCGGAGCACTCTTGGTGCGACGTTTGTCGACATTGACGGGGACGGAGATCTCGATCTTCTCGTGACTTCTCTCGGCGGCCCCAACGGCCTGTTTCTGAACGACGGACACGCCCATTTTACCGAAGTCACCGATGCGGCTGGACTCACCTCCCGCCGTGGAAGCACGACAGCGACGTTTGCGGATGTGGATGGCGACGGCGACCTCGATCTTTACATCGCCAATTACAAGGCCAAGGATGCTCTGGACATCTTTCCTCCGCAGGAGCGCTACTTCGACCAGGTCGTGCGGAAAGTAGGCGATCATTTCGAGGTCGCTCCCCGATTCCGTGAACACTATCGCGTGGAGATGCGGCCCGACCTCGGCGCGGTCGTCCGTACGCAGCGCGCGGAGCCGGATTGGTTCTATCTCAATGACGGGAAGGGAAAGTTCACTCACATCCCGTTCACGTCGGGGCGATTTCTCGACGAGGATGGGAAGACTCTCGCCGAAGAGCCCGACCGCTTCGGACTGACAGCGCGGTTCTTCGATGCCAACGGCGATGGGTATCCGGACCTCTACGTCTGCAACGATTTCGAGGATCCGGATCAGTTCTGGATCAACGATGGCAAAGGCAGATTTCGCCTGGCGCCTCGCTTCACGCTTCGATCGAGCAGCAATTCATCGATGGCGATGGATTTCTCCGACATCGATCGCGACGGCAACACGGATTTCTTCGTCGCCGACATGCGGAGCCGCGACAGTCGGCGGCGCAAGACGCAGTCACCGACCCACACGCCGCTTCCAAAACAGATCGGCGTGATGGACGACAGGCCGCAGATGCAGCGCAACACGATGTTCCTGAATCGCGGGGATGGAACGTACGCCGAGATCGCCAGCGAGGCCGGTGTGGACGCATCGGAATGGTCGTGGTCGTCTCTCTTTCTCGACGTGGATCTCGATGGTTACGAAGATCTGTTGATCGGCACCGGCCACCTCTGGGACGTGATGGACTCCGACACCTGGGAGCGAATCAAGACATCGGGCACTGACGCGAAGTGGCACGACGAGTTCAAGATGTTCCCCAAGCTGCCGCTCAAGAACGTCGCCTTCCACAACAACCGCGATCTGACTTTCACTGAGATCGGCGAGAAGTGGGGTTTTGCTTCAAAGCCGGCTGTGACGCACGGTATGGCGGCGGCGGATCTCGACGGCGACGGTGATCTGGACATCGTCACCAACCGACTCAATGGTTCTCCAGGAGTATTTCGGAACGACGCGACTGCCGGACGAGTGGCGGTTCGACTACTGGGCTCAGCGCCCAACACCGAAGCGGTGGGCTCGAAGATTCAAGTTGTGGCCGGGAAGCTTCCGATGCAGCAGAAGGAAGTCACCGTCGGCGGTCTGTTCCTTTCGAGCTCGGATCCGCTCTACGCATTCGCCACCGCCGGTGCCGACACTCTCACCATAAAAGTTCTGTGGCGATACGGCCAGACGACGGTTCTCCCGGGCATACGCGCGAACCGGGAGTACGAGATCCGCGAGCCGCAGCGCAGTGGTACTGGAGCCGGATCGCCGACGACTAACAATGGCGATTCCGCGCCGCCGCTCTTTGCGGATGTGTCGAATCTGCTGCGACACACGCACGTCGAGACGCCGTTCGACGACTACGCCCGACAGCCTCTGCTCGCGAACAAGCTTAGTCTGCTCGGGCCGGGCCTGACGTGGTACGATGTTGACGGCAATGGAATGGACGACCTCATCATCGGCTCGGGCAGGGGTGGCCGGCTCGCGCTCTTTGAGAATGTGGGTGGTCGTTTCACCAGGCACGATATGGCTGGAGCCGTGGCCCCTGCTGATCAAACCACAGTTCTCGTGCTGCCAGACGGCCACGGCGGAAACGAGCTGCTCGTTGGTCAATCGAGTTACGAGGCTGCCTCGCCGCGGGACGCACTGGCATTGTCTTCCGTGGTCGGGGTGCCGTTATCGCGGCCGGTGAAGTCGCTCGCACGGCAGACGATCGTGATACCCGGCGACACGGCGAGCATCGGCCCGCTCGCTCTCGCCGATTACGATGGTGACGGGAATCTCGATCTCTTCGTGGGCGGAAGGGTACTGCCGGGCGCGTATCCTATCCCGGTCTCGTCTCACTTGTATCGTTTCGATCGCGGCGCCTTCGTGCTCGACACCGCGAACCAGCACGTCCTCGACAACATCGGAATGATTTCCGCAGCTCTCTTCTCCGATATCGACGGTGACGGTCACCCCGATCTCCTCCTCGCTCCCGAATGGGGATATCTGCGAGTATTTCTCAACCGGGGCGGAAGGTTCGTCGAAGCTCCTGCTTCATACGGCTTCCGTGATTTGTCCAGCCGCTGGAACGGCATTGCCACCGGTGATCTGAACGGAGACGGGCGGCTCGACATCGTCGCGACGAGCTGGGGACACAACACGAAGTATCACGTGAGCGCGCGCAACCCCCTGTTCGCGTACTACGGAAACTTCGACGACAACGCTTCGCTCGATTTGGTCGAGGCGCAAAGAGATGACGAGATCGGCGGCATCGCACCGCTCGAGACGCTGACTCGACTGAGCGCGGCGCTCCCTTACGTTCGCCAGAGAGTCCGCACATTCGCTGAGTATTCGACGGCAACGCTGGACAAAGTTGTCGGGCCATCGCTGGAGCATGCGAGGCGGCTCGAGATCAATAACCTCGATCACGTCGTGTTCATGAATGAGGGAAATCATTTCACGCCTTCGCCGCTCCCAACGATCGCGCAGATTGCCCCGGCGTTCTACGCGGGGATCGCCGATTTCAACGGAGACGGGAAGGAGGACATATTCCTCTCGCAGAATTTCTTTCCGACCGAGATCGGTACGCCGCGTTACGATGCCGGACTGGGTTTGCTGATGCTCGGAAACGGCAACGGGGGATTCGTACCAATGTCCGACCGGGCGTCCGGAATCGCGGTGTTCGGCGACCAGCGTGGCGCGGCGTTCGCCGACTTCAATCGCGACGGAAGGGTAGACATCGCAATCTCACAGAATGGCGCGGAGACGAAGCTTTACGAAAACCGCGGCGCCAAGAAAGGATTGATCGTCCAGCTGGTCGGACCGCCGGCGAATCCAGCGGCGTTCGGGGCGCTGATACGGATTCGTTATCCCAAAAACCGGTACGGCCCCGCGCGCGAAGTACAAGCGGGATCAGGCTACTGGTCGATGAATTCCCCCATGCAGGTCATGGGATTGGATGGAGTCCCCGACGCGATCTGGGTTCGATGGCCCGGAGGAAGAGAGACGACTACGAGTATCCGGCGAAGCGATCAAAAGGTCCGCCTACTCGCTCCACGCTGACGGCGAGCGCGCCGGTCAGTGTGGGGAGGACTTTGTCCAGATCCCGATGACGCCGCATCCGGAGCTTGGGCCAAGATATTCGGCGGGCGTTTCCGAAGGTCCCAGATAGACCTCGATTCCCTGAATGTCCCCCACGGGAGTGCTCGGCCCGAAGGTGGTCGACAGCCGTCCATCGACGAAAAACGCCGGAGAGCATCCGTGAGCCGAGCGGACGGTTTCCACCTCGCAGGTGAAGCCGCCGACACATTCGGTCCGGATCCCGCGCATTGTCTGAAGGAGGTCGGAAAGATTCACCGCGTTCCGCGACTCGATCTCGGCTCGGGTCAGAAACTGGCCACGCCTCGAGGCGCGCCGACGATCAAAATCCTCGAATCTCCTCCCGACACTTCCGTTTCTTGCGCTCACTACGACCTCGGGCAGAACCGGGGGAACGGTGGTAAGCTCGAACACGTGGGTAACGATTTGACCCGCCGAGAGGTCGAACGACCTGGCGGAAGGTATGTAGCCGACCGCATGGACCTGCACGACGTATGACCCGGCCTCGAGGGTAGCATGCAGGAAGCGCCCGCCTTCGTCGGAAATGACGGCCCGCGAGAGGGTGGGGATAGTGATCGAAGCGCCGATTATCGGAAGTCCCGTCTGGGCATCTATGGTCGTGCCGCCGATCGAGCCGCTGCTCTGGGCGTGCAGAGGCTGCGCCCAGATGACCAGGAGCGCTAGCGCCAGGAGCTCGTTGACAGAAACCGTCAGAAAACCGGGGCGGCGTGGGGGGATTCTCTGCCGCATAACCCGCCTGCATGTTGGGGATGATTGGAGTCTATCATCAAACCACAAAAGGTCAACACTGGTCTGCTCCGGCTCAGCCAGGTTGCAGCTGGGTATTGCGTAAAGCTGCGCTAATTCTCACTTTCTGTCACAGCTACGGGTCCAACCCCCGCCCGGCCTACCCGTCCTGTCGAGGCTTTGCTCGTGGTCGATCGCATCGAGAGCACATGATCAGTGCTTTTCGATGTATCAAGAAATCACCGCTCCATACTGTTTTTTTTGTGCATGCGCGTCGCGCGACGCGCGTGCAGCACGACATCCTCGAGGGGGGACACGACATGAGCAGAGCGAGATCCGTAAGATTTTTGATTTTCGCGGGAGCGATCTGTGCTCTCGGCGGCGTCGCGGCTACAGCGGCGTCACAAGCCACCACTGCGGTCATCACCGGAAAGGTGACAACCGAAGAAGGCCGGCCGGTCGGCGGCGCGTCGGTATTTCTCGCCGATTACAACATCGGAGCGAATACCGCCGCTGATGGTAGCTACAGAATCGTGGTGCCTTCCGATCGCGTGAAGGGCCAAACGGTCCTGCTCACCGCCCGCTACATCGGATACACTCCGGTCCGTCGCCCCGTAACGCTGAGCGCGGGAACTCAGGAGGCGAGCTTTTCTCTGACGCGAGACATCGTGCAACTGAACGAGGTCGTGGTAACCGGCACCGGCAGTGCTACGGAAACGAAAAAGATTCCGTTTGCCGTCGGAGTGGTCTCGGCCGACCAGCTAAAGGAGACTCCGTCGGTGACTGCGCTCGGCGGACTGGCTGGAAAGGTCCCCGGCGTTTCCGTCCTCGACGCCTCTGGAGCGCCTGGTGCGCCGCCCGCAATCCGGTTGCGCGCCGCAACGAGCCTCACCGGGACGCAGGATCCGCTGGTGATCATCGATGGCACCGTGAGCAACTTCACGCTCGCCGACATCAACTCAGAAGACATCGAAAGAATTGAGGTCGTAAAGGGCGCCGCTGCATCGTCTCTGTACGGATCGAACGCCGCGAACGGAGTGGTCCAGATCTTCACCAAGCGTGGAGCAAACAACCCCGAGGGAGAGCTGGTGACAACCGTTCGCAACGAGTATGGCCGCTCGGAGGTGCCCAAGCTCATACCGAGGGCGGAGGCCCATGCGTGGGAGATTGATCCCGTTACCGGCGATTACCTTCGCACTCCGGGGGGAGACCGCATCGCCAAGCCCGACGGCATTGCCGACAACCCTTACAAGGTCATATACAACCCCCAGAAAGAGGCGCTCCACCCCGGGACATTCCTCACCAACTACGTCTCTGTTGGGCAGCGGAAAGGGACGACCAACTACAATGCATCGTTCCAGAACACGCGGACCAACGGAATTCTTTTCGGTATCAAGGGCTATAATCGCCAGAACTTCCGCGTGAACATGGATCAGGTCTTCAACGACCGGCTCGATGCGTCGTACGGCGCATTTTACGCCAAATCCAACAACGATCAGACCACGCAGGGTCCGGGATCGCCCTTCTTCGCGCTTACGTTCGTCGAACCCGACGTGAATCTGTTCGCAAAGAACGACGATGGTTCGCCATATCGCGCGCAGATCCCCGACAGAGTCGCGAACGCGTCGAACCCGCTTTATGCGCTGGCCAACATAAAGAACACAACCGACCGGACCCGCTTCACCGGCACCGGAAGAACACGCTATCGCCTGTTCGACTGGCTGACTGCCGACGGCAGCTTCAACTACGATGAGGAGTCGAATTCGTACAAATCGCTTACGCCGTTCGGATTTCTCGATCCAACCGGCATTCCGACCGATGGCAACCTGTTTCAACATGACAACAGGGGACGCAGCTACAACGCCGGCGCGAACCTGACTAGCATCCGGACTTTCGGCTCGCTCACCAACACCACGCGCGCGAGCTATTCATACGAAGATCAGTATCTGACGAGTTTTCAGCTCAACGCGCAAAAGCTCACCGTTACCAAGACTCCGGAATTCACGGCGGTAGACAACAGCAGCCTGACTCCGAGTTCCAACACCGAGTCTATCCGCACAAGAGGAACGTTCCTGGTTTCGACTTTCGACCTGAAAGGCGCCTACATTCTCGACGGCCTCATTCGGCGTGACGAATCCTCTCTGTTCGGCTCGGCCGCCCGCAGCAAGAATTATTATCGGTATTCGGCCGCATGGAGAGTCTCGGAGAATCTCCACCTTCCCGGCGTCGACGAACTCCGTTTACGCGCCTCGAAGGGCACTGCTGGTCTTCGCCCC
>DASWCI010000379.1:0-2318 GCA_036390195.1 Gemmatimonadaceae bacterium | reverse complement strand
CGCCTTACTCCCGGATGACACTCGTATCGGGACACTCAATCTTGACAATTGCTTAACCGGACAGCATTTAAAGGCTACGCATTTCGATCGCGGGGCTAGTCGACCTCGCCGGTTCCGGCTATCCGGATAAATCGGCGATGTGCCCTCACCCCCAATCGAGCAGAGAGCGGTCAAAGTCCCACTCACCACCCGTGGAGGACCTCCGTATGGCAGCTGTTCGTCGTCTCATTCTCGCGCTCGTGGTCGGCCTGTTGTGCACGGCCCGACTTAGCGCACAAAACCCGGTCCCACCCACAGGCACCATTACAGGCAGAGTCCTCGACGCCACGACCCAGCAGCCTGTCGCCGATGTAAGTGTCTTCGTCGAAGGCACCCGGCGCGGAGCGGTATCAGGGCCTGATGGCACCTTCACCATTGGCGGCGTCCCTTCCGGCTCGCAAACAGTGCGAGCGCGACGAATAGGATTCAGCGCTCCAGTGCAGGTCGTCGCAGTTCCCAACAACGGATCGGTGAGCGTCATCTTCTCTCTCGACCGACAAGCCGCCGTTCTACAGGAAGTCGTCACCACTGGTTACGGCACCCAGCGCCGACTCGCTATTACTGGATCGGTGTCAACTATCGACGCCAACTCTGCCCACACTGCGGTTCCGGCAAACGTAACAAATCTGATCGAGGGCCGCGCGACTGGCGTCCAGATCACGCAGAACAGCGGTGAGCCTGGTGCCGGAGCGCAGATCCTCATCCGTGGCGGTACGTCGATCAGCGCCAGCAACGAGCCGCTGTACATCATCGACGGCATTCCGATGAGCAGCGATCAGTCGCTCGAGCCCGCCGGGCTTGCGATCGGCGGTCCGACCCCGCTGCCGCGGAATCCGCTGAACACGATCAACCCATCCGACATTCAGTCGATCACGATTCTCAAGGACGCAGCAGCGACGGCGATCTACGGCGCCCGCGCCGCGAACGGAGTGATCCTGATCGAGACGAAGAAGGGCTCGGGTGCCGGACCTTCAATGGAATACGAGCTCCAGGTTGGCGGATCGTCGCCCAGAAAACACCTCAACGTCCTCAGCGGCGACCAATACCGCGCGTTCATTCAACAGCAGATCACCCTCGGCGTTCTGCCGGCCGCCTCTCTCACCTCGCTGGGAACGGCGAACACGAACTGGGAAGACGAGCTGCTTCGCACTGCGGCGACTATCAATCACAACCTCGCATTTGCTGGGGGCTCAGCCAACACCAGTTATCGCGCCTCGATTAATTACTTCGATCAGAACGGGATCGTGATCGCCAACGGGATGCGACGCTATCAGGCTCGCATCAACGGGACTCACCAGGCGATTGATGGAAAGCTCCGACTCGGACTCAATCTCACCGGCGCCCACATCATCAACGATTACCTCCCGTACGAGGAGAACGGCGGATTCGAGGGTGGCGTGTTCATCAACATGGTCAACTTCAATCCGACTTTCCCGGTCACCGTCACCGATCCCACGACTGGTGTGACTACGTACTTCGAGATTGGCCCTGGAACGCAATCGGTGCGCAATCCGGTTGCTCTCGCCAATCAGGTTCTCGACAAGGGGACCTCCGACCGAACTCTTGGCAATCTCTCCGCCGACTACGATCTGTTCTCGAATCTCACTGCGCGCGTCGCGATCGGAGTGGATCGCAGCGCAGGCGACCGCAACTTTTATCTGCCGCGGTCGAGTCCTGCGGGAGCCACCTTCAATGGGCAGGCATTCCGCGGAAACCGCGACAACACGGTGAAGACGATCCAGACTCTTGGCACTTTCCATCCCACGTTCGCCGCCAGCAGAGACCTCGAGGTCATCGGGGGCTATGAGTTCAGCGAAACGACGTTGAACGAGTTCGGAGTCGAGACGCGCAACTATCTGACCGATGCATTCACCTTCAACAGCCTCGGCAGCGGCAACACCGTCCAGCCTCCCTACTCAAACAAGAGCGACGCCCGGCTCGTGTCCTTCTTTACTCGCGTGGCCGGCAGTCTCGCCGAAAAGTATTTCGTGACCTACTCCCTGCGTCGTGACGGATACTCGGCGTTTGGAGAGGGCAACAAATGGGCGGTATTCCCGGGGATCTCCGGATCCTGGCGGCTCAGTCAGGAAGGGTTTTTCCCGACCAGACCATTCTCCGAGCTGCGGTTGCGCGCGGGATGGGGCAGGCAGGGGAATCCCGGCGTGGCCCCGTACCAATCGCTGATTCTGTTGGCCGCCAGCGGTGGCTCTCGCTACGCTTTCGGCGATAAGCCAGTAACGGGTGTGACTCCGATCACGAATCCCAACCCGAACCTTAAG
>DASWCI010000378.1:0-8872 GCA_036390195.1 Gemmatimonadaceae bacterium | reverse complement strand
CGTTTTGAAATTGTCGCCGTGGCGCATCGCCGTCATGGACATTCAAAGCGGAGCCGTGCAGGTGTTGCCTGGTCAGGGTGGGCTGAATCTCAATCCGCAGTGGTCGCCCGATGGCCGCGAGCTGGCGTTCATCTCTGATCGCACCGGCGTGCCGAACGTGTTCCTGTACGACTTCGCTACGCAACAGCACTACCAGATAACCAACGTGTTGGGTGGAGTGGGAGCGATCACCGAATTCAGCCCGGCAATAACCTGGGCGCGCGGTGCGGACAGGATGGCGTACACCTACTACGAGAAGGGTGACTACACGGTCTGGACGTTCGACAATCCGCGGGCATCGAAAAGAGCGGCGTTCCGTGCCGCCGCTCCGAACGCGCTCGCCGTCGCGCCGACTGACTCCGCTGCAGCAAAGGCCGCTGCCGATTCACTGACGCTGCGTCCGCGCGCAGGCGAGCCGACTTCGACTTATCGCGCACCGGGTGGCACCCGCCAGTCGTCAGTGTTGGCGGCGCAGGAGATGGTTGCGGATCTGCCGCCGAGCATCGGTGTGCTGATGGCAGACCCGGTCTATGGTCTGCCGGACACGACGAGGTTCAGAGAGCACCCGTATCACGTCTCCTTCCACCCCGATTACATCGCTGATCCTTCAATCGGATATACGCCGAATTACGGGACGTTTGCCGGCGGCACCGCGTTTGTCTTCAGCGATCTGCTTGGCAACCACCAGCTGGCGGTCTCCGGAAATGTCTACGGCCGACTGAGCGATGCCAGCGTGTTTCTCGGTTACGCGAATCTGAGCCGCCGACTGCAGTATACGACGGGCGTCTCGCAGGACCCGGTGTACGTCCCACTCACCGGCGGTACTCTTGGCAACGGTCAGGTCTTCCGAGTGTCGACTACTTACCTGCGCTACGTGGTGCGAAACCTCTTTCTGGTGGGTCAGTATCCGTTCAACCGTTTCAGTCGCGTGGAGACAGGATTGCAATTCAACAGCATCGCAGAGGGAGTTATAGACGTCTTCCAGGATTGCAACATCGCCGGGTACTGCACTGATATTCAGTTCAAAAACGTGGAGACGCTCCCAACGATCAACTATGTCACCCCGTCGACTGCGTTCGTGTCCGACAACACACTTTTTGGCACGACCGGGCCAATCATGGGACGCAGGATGCGCTTCCAGGCGTCCCACAGTCTCGGCAAGATCAATTTCAGCGACTTCCTCGCCGACTATCGCCGGTACGATCCCATCATCTTCAACACCCTCACTTTCGCAACGAGATTCCTGAGCTCGGTCGCGGTTGGGCCGGACGAGGGTTTCTTCCCGAAGTACATCGGACGTCCTGACTTCGTTCGTGGTTATGACCGTGCAAACTTCAACTTCTATGACTGTACTTCGATCATCGGCGCGCAGGCTGCCTGCAATAATGCACAGTTGGCAGGAAGTAGAGTGGCGGTCGCGAATGCCGAACTGCGCTTTCCGATCATTCGTCGCTTCGACGTGGGAAGCACATTTGGCTTGCCGCCGCTCGACGGACTAATCTTCTACGACGCTGGTCTCGCCTGGAGCAGAGGCCAGACGCCACACCTCGGTCGCGCGCCCGAAAACAATGATCCAACGATAAACCGCTATCCACTCACGAGCTGGGGCGGCGGTTTGCGCGTGAATCTCTTCAATCTCGCAATTCTTCGCTGGGATTATGCGCGTCCATTGTCTGGCGGACGCAAGCCGAACTGGACTTTCTCATTGGGAGCGAGCTACTAAACGTTGCGTCGCCTCTCACTGCTGGCGCTGCTTTGTGCAGCCTGTACCAATGACAGGGCAGCACCTGACAGCACCAGTGCACTAGTAGCAGAAGCTCATGGGCCGGAACCTCTCCTCCTTCGCGTTCCGCGCGGAGGAGGAACAGGCCGCGTTTACGTCTATCCGAAACTCGACTCGGCAGTCTGGGTTGTCGATGAAGCGCCTGCGCTCGATCGAGTGCTGGCATTCGATCCCGATGGCGGTACCATTGCGTTCGTCGACGCGAAGGGTTTCCCCGGAAGGCTGGACCTGAGGGAGACTGACGTCGTCAAGGCGTCGAAAGCGAAACTCACGTCGCTGTCATCGGCCAATGGCAGCGATATCTACGGCGTCAATCCCAAGGGTGAAATTGTCCGTCTGAATCCGAACGGCGGCGACTGGCACTTCAAGCCGCCCGTACCCGCTCGCGCTGTCTTCGCGCAGCCGAACGGCGATCTCATCGTTACGGCAAACAAAGGGGTGCAGACTCTCGTCTTGAAGGTCCATCCGCCCGACGACATCGTGCAGGACAGCGCGGTGCTTCCACTATCGGGACGCGCTGTTAGAACGCAGGTAGGTGACCGGATCTACTTCACCGTCGATAGCGGGCTCGTGGGCGTGAAAGCCAAAGATCTCTCGCCGGTGGGCGCGGTCCAGCTCGACAGCCGGGTGCGAGCGCTCGCCCCGACTCCGAGCGGCGATCGCATCTATGTTGCGACATCAGCGGACAGTGGAATCTCGATCGTGGATCGCTATTCCGGCCGAGTATCGACAGGTGTAGTTCTGCCATCGGCGCCACTTGATCTCCGGATGGACGGTCTCGGCCGTTATCTCCTTGCGCGCTTTCCAAAGGCGGATTCAGCGTGGGTGATAGCCATCGGGACGAACAGGCTGGTTGGGGCAGTGCCGACCAGGTGGGAGGCTGACCTTCCCGCAATTACTCCTGATGGCGATCTAGCGCTCCTCGGTGCGAAAGATGTCGTGCTGGTCGATCCGGAAAAGCTTGCAGTGAAATCGACCGTCGCGGCGGGGGCGAAAGATTTCTGGTACTTCTTCGCCTGGGACGGATTTCGTCCTCGGCCGCATGGACTCGACCAGCCAGTGACGTTTCCGAGTGACAGCGACTCGCTGGGCTTGGTTCCGACGGCTTCGAGCACGAGCGCGTCGTCGACTGCGGCCGTGCTTGACACGAGCGGAGCTGCTTCGGCGGCCAAACCTCCGTCGTCGGGATTCACTGTCTCGTTTGCTGCCCTGCTGAGCGAGGACAAGGCACAGCAGCTCGCGAGCACAATCAAGGTCGCGGGAAATTCTGCTCACGTGGTGTCGACGACCACTTCCGGTTCTCCGATATTTCGTGTTGTAATGGGACCCTTCGCGACCCGTGCAGAAGCCGACAAAATCGGACGAGCGTCGAAACGAGAGTACTGGATCTACGAGGGGTCCCCTTGAAATCGCAAGTCGCCGGCGGACGTCCAGTCGCATGGGAAGACGCCGGACGGCAGATCGCACCACTTTTGGGCAGCTACTCCGCAGTAGTCGTCACTTCGTCTGATCCAGTTGCCGCCGCCCACGTGGCGATCGGTATCGGCCGGGCTGAAGCGAAGCAGAGGCGCGTTGTAATTGGAGATCTTGTTGGCGATCTCGACTCCCTGCGCTCTCTCGTCAAGGACGAAGATCCTCATGGCATCACCGACAGCTTCCTCTACGGGGTCTCGCTCAACAAGATCGGCTACGAAGTTGAAGGCAGCGAGAATCTGTACGTTATGCCGAGCGGAACAGATCCCGACGTTGGGGAAGAGATTTTTCGCAGCGCTAGATGGAAAAGGCTGGTTGCTGGCTTCGGCGAGGCGGGAGCGCTTCTCCTGCTCGTCGCGAACAGCGAATCACCGGCCCTGAGCGATCTCATCGAGCAGACTGACGGAGCTGTATTAGTCAAAGACGCGAATCTCGCGGCCGCGGCTTCGGCGCTGGTGCTGGCGCGTGTTCCGTCGCCCACACCCACACTGAAGATCCCACTCAACAGAATTGGCGCGCGAGCCGCCAGTTGGAGACAGCATCGTTGGTTTTACCCGGCTTTGGGTGCGGCTGCATTGCTCGTGATTGCAGCCGTCGGAGTGGCTCTCATGCTGACCCGCTATGGAGAAACGCGACGCAAACCGGTGCGGGTGGCAGCGAAGGCAATTCCTGCTCCAACCCCGCCTCCACCGCGAGCGCCGCCGGAAACGCTATACATTGCGCCTCCGGCAAATGCCAGTGATTCGGCAGCTGCAGCCGCCTTCACCGTCGAGCTATTAGTCGCAAACACTGCGGAAGGTGCTAACTTGTTCGTCAGGAAAAATGGCGCGGCACTTCCAGCGCCCGCTGTGTCGCCGGTTCCAATTGACCCAGAGCGAACTACATGGTACAAGGTGACGGCTGGCGCATTTACCCGGAGATATCAGGCTGACTCATTGCTGCTCGCTCTGCGGAAATCGCGTGTTCTTACCGATTCCGCCGGAACGGTGACCACAGCGCCGCTCGCGCTTGTCGTCGACAGCGTTCCAACGCAGGGTGGCATTGTCGATGCGGTGCGGGCAGCCGTTCAGAGATACACGGGTCGCGGACTACAGGTGTACGCTCTGATGCAGGACGACGGAAGCGCGCTGATCTACGCGGGCGCTTTCGCAAGAGCCGACCAGTCGGGGGAATTGACCAAGACGCTGCGCAGTGCGGGCCTGAAACCCGTGCTCGTTTACCGAATGGGGAGTGCACTTTAGTGCGTCTAACAAAGCTCGAGATTCACGGATTCAAATCGTTCGCGGACCAGACTGACATGGTGTTCGAGCCCGGCGTGACGGCCATCGTCGGCCCGAACGGATGCGGGAAGTCGAATGTCTCCGACGCGGTGCGATGGGTTCTCGGCGAGCAGCGTGCGCGTGCCCTCCGCGGCGCCAAAATGGAAGAGGTGATTTTCCAGGGCTCATCAGCTCGGCGACCGGTCAATCTCGCCGAGGTCTCGCTTCATTTCGAGAACGACGATGGCGCGCTGGACATCCCATTTCGCGAAGTCGTCATCACGAGGCGGTTGAGCCGGTCCGGTGAGAGCGACTACTTCCTTAACGGCGCCGCCTGCCGTCTTCGCGACATCCACGACATGGTGCGCGGAACAGGACTCGGTGCCGATTCGGGCGTCGTAATCGAGGCGAAGATGGTCGACGCACTGTTGAGCGACAGACCAGACGAGCGCCGAGAGCTGTTCGAGGAGGCCGCCGGAGTTGGATTGTACCGTGACCGCAAGCGCAGCGCGGAACGACGTCTCGAGGAAACTACCACTGACCTCGCGCGCATCGACGACCTTATCGCCGAGGTCCAGAGTCAGGTCCGGTCGCTCGCTCGACAGAGAAAGCGCGCCGAGCGACACGCGGAGCTGACGGCGCGCCGCTTCACGCTCGAGGTTGCCAACGCGTCGCGCGAGATGGATGCCTGGCGCGAGGAGCTGGCAGGTCTCGAACAGCGTGTGACCGGGCTGCGCACCGAAGTTCCGGCGCAGGAAGATCGTCTGCGGGTTGCCGAAGCCGCGCGCGATTCGGCTCTCACCCAAAGAACGAGCGCCGAAGCCCGTCGTGCAGAGCTTGCAAGACTGGTGTCGGATCAGCGCGAGAGCTCGCAGCAGCTGCGTGGCGAGATTGCCGTAGCAGAAGAGAGATTGCGGAACGCAATGTCCCGTCGCGAGCGCGCCGAAGATGAGCGTCGCGAGGGAGGCGCAGTTGCTGATCGCGTCAGCGGAGAACTCGAACGAGCATCAAGCGAGATGGCGCAACTCGAGGTTGCTCTCGCAGCAGCCGACGAGGCTCTCGCATCTCACGCGCGGCACGAGGAGGAAGTGCGCTCCAATCTCATTGCCGCGCGCTCGAATCTGGAGCAGAGTGAGCGAGCGCTGCGTGAACTGCGCGAGGAGCTGCACCGAAACGATCTCGACCATCAAAGCGCAGAACGGGAGCGTGACGAGCTCGCGATCAGGAGAGCGGCCCTCGAAACTGAGCAGGCCCACCTTTTCGACGTTGCCGACGCAGTGCGTCGAGACCTCACCGCCGCAGAAGACGCGACTGCGATCGCGGCGACGCGCGTTTCTGAAACGGCCAGGGAGTCCGACGATGCGCGCGATGCTCTGGAACAGGTTCGAGAACGACACGCCGCGGCACGAGCAGAGCTCCTTCGAGCCGAGGAGCTCCACACCGCTTTGAGCGCGAAGCTCAATGCGCTTGAAGGGCTCGAGAGAGAGCGCGTCGGCCTCGCGCCGGCGGCCGCGCGACTGCTTAGAGAGCGTGCGATTTTCGGGGAAGGAGCGATCCTCGGCCCGCTCAGCGATTTCATCAGCGCCGACGCCAATTCGGCTGCGCTCGTCGAGCGATTCCTCGGCCCCAGTGTAAACGCAGTGCTCATTCGAGACAGATCGGTGGCGGAGGCGGTGCGTTCCTGGCACGCGTCGACATCGCCCGGACCACTACTGCTTCTCCCCATTGATTCCGCAAATGGTGAGGGTTCCGAATCTCGGGATGACACGGCGAGTCTCGCCGCGCTGGTCGAGTCTACATCGCCGGCGAGCGGGTGGGTACGCTCGCTGCTCGGCCGGGTAACGTCCATGGAAAGCGGCACTGCGTTCGTCGACGCGCGGGGCGCCATCTGGCTTCCGGCGGCGGAGGCTGGACCTGGACCGATACGCCGGCGGGCAGAAATCGGGGAGTTGAAGCAATCAGTGGCGAATAGCGCGACTGCGCGCCACGGCGCCGCCTCGAATGCTGATTTGGAAAAGGCAGCGCTGGCGGTAGCTGACCGAGCAGCTGTTGTCGCCCAGGAAGCCGCGTCGCTAGCGGCGCGCGCCAATGCCGAGGCCGCTGATCTCTCGGCGGTCCTCGCGAGGCAACATCAGCGTGCCGCGCGCGAGGCGGCGGAAGCACGGGTATTGATCGAAAGACTGAGTGAGCGAGAGGCGGTGACCATTACGCGGATCGAATCGCTGGCCCTGAGCAGTAGGGAGACGCAAGCCAAAATCGCGCAGCGAGAGGCAGCGGTCGCCGCTGCGCGTGAAATGCTTGCAGGCGCCGAACACGCGCAGGATGACGCCCGAGAGCAGCGGACCGCAAGTCAGATCAGGCGCGCGCAAGCGCAAGCCCAGCTCGAAGTCGCTACGGATCGCCAGCGACACCTGACAGACGAGTTCGCATCGGCAACAGGCCGACTCGAATCGCTCCAAACCGAGCTCACCGCGCTCTCTACCGCAGATGCACAGCTCACAGAACAGGTTGCTGCGTGGCAGAGCGATCTGGACGCCCGGCAGGCAACCTTGCAGGACGTAGAACAGAAGCTGGAAGAGGCTGAGAGCGCGGTGCGCGATGTCGACGAAAGACTCGCATCCGATGAGCATGCTCTCGCCGAGATGCGCCGTTATGTAGGTGGGTTGAGCGAAGAGCTGCACGCGGCGGAGCTCCGCTACACCGAGCTCTCAGGTCGCCGCGCTGCGATTCGCGAGCGACTGGAAGCTGAGTGGAGAAAGCCAGTCGATGAATTGCTCGCTGGCGCCGAAACATTGGAGCTGGACGACGTGTCGCTGCGTGCAGAAGCGGCGCTGGTCCGCGAGCAGCTCGAAGCTCTCGGTCCGGTGAACCCGCTGGCGATCGAGGAGCACGAGGAAGAAACGAGGCGCCTTGGCTTCCTCACCACTCAGCGGGACGACCTGAGCTCGGCGAAGAACTCACTTCAGCAGGCGATCAGGGAGATCGACACTACTGCTCGAGCGCTTTTCCTCCAGACATTCGTTCGCGTGCGTGAAAACTTCCGCAACATCTTCATGACGCTGTTCGGCGGCGGCGAATGCGACCTGCGTCTGGAGAATCCGGAAAGCCCATTGGAGGGCGACATCGAGATTCACGCATCGCCGCGCGGGAAGCGCACCCAGAGAATCCATCTGCTCTCGAGCGGAGAGAAGGCTCTGGTGGCGCTATCTCTGCTCTTCGGAATTTTTCTGACCAAACCGAGCCCGTTCTGTCTCCTCGACGAGGTAGATGCTCCGCTCGACGATCAGAACATCGGACACTTCGTGCGTATGCTCAACCGGTTCAAGTCAAAAACCCAGTTCATCGTCATCACCCACAACCCACGCACTACTACCGAAGCGGCTGATGCCGTATACGGCGTCACAATGCAGGAGCCCGGCGTGTCATCGCTGGTAAGCGTCCGGATGCGTGGGAAAACTGTGGACGAAACGATTACACCAGCGCATCCTGCGCATACACCGCAGCTGCACGACGAGCCAGCCGAGATCGCCGAGCCAGCGCCAGTCACTGCGTAAATGTTAGTGGTCATGCAGCACGACGCGACGGCGAAAGACGTCGATCGCGTGGTCAGTATCATCCAGGAGATGGGCTACGAAGCGAGGCCGATGCCGGGGGCGCAGCGCACCGCGGTCGGTCTCGTCGGAAACGACGGCCGTGTCGATGCGTCGCGACTCGAGGCACTGCCCGGCGTAGCGCAGGTCATTCACGTCACACAGCCGTACAAGCAGGTATCTCGCGAGTGGCGGTCCGAGAACACGATCGTTGAGCTCGCTCCCGGTGTTGCGGTCGGCGGTGAGAGCGTGATCGTAATTGGAGGCCCGTGCTCCGTTGAATCAGAGGAACAGATCCTCTCTGCGGCGCGCATCGTCAAGGCAGCCGGCGGCAATGCGCTGCGCGGCGGCGCGTTCAAGCCGCGCAGCTCACCGTATTCCTTCCAGGGCCTCGGAAAAAAGGGGCTGGAGCTCTTGGCGCGCGCTGGCAAGGCGGCCGGCCTGCCGATTGTCACCGAAGCGATGGACTCCGAAGGCGCGCAAATGGTAGCCGAGCTCGCAGATTGCATCCAGATCGGCGCGCGCAACATGCAGAATTATTCGCTACTCAAAACAGTCGGCAAAATGAAAAAGCCGGTGTTGTTGAAGCGCGGAATGGCGGCCACGATCAACGACCTGCTGTTGAGCGCTGAGTACATCCTCGCGGAAGGGAACGAAAGCATCATTTTGTGCGAGCGGGGAGTGAGAAGCTTCGATCCTGCGGCGCGCAACATGTTCGACCTTACCGC
>DASWCI010000377.1:0-19212 GCA_036390195.1 Gemmatimonadaceae bacterium | reverse complement strand
TGGCTGCTTCTCGACTGAGGCCGAGCGAGTCACCAACGAAATCGGCGACGTCCTGAACCTCTGGCCGCTCATAATTGTGGGCGAGAATCACCGCGTTTCTCGTTCTCGCCAGATGCCTTATCTCTTCCTGCAGCTCGGCGTAAACCTTTTCGGTCTTGGGGGGGGCTACCATTCGATGTGCCTGCCGCTCCACTTTCGTTTTGCGCGCGGGAAATCGCTTCTATAATGTCCACCCCGCGATTCCTTTCTCAACAGTGCCGCGTCGGCAATGAGGCGGGACGTCTGAACCATGTTCGCCTCCTCGGTAGCGCCTTCGGGAAGCCGGGATTCGATTTCTTCCAGCTTTGTTCTGCCGAGTCTCAGTCCCTTGGCGCTGCGGTCGATCCCACAAAAGTCCCACATCACCTGCTTAATCGTCTCTGCGGCAACGAGAGCTGCGCCACGGTCGCGCAGTACTGGCACCTCCCAAGTGCGTTTTCGAGGCGGAGTGGGAAGCTTTTTGGTCTCGATCATGTCACGCGCAACACGCTCGGCGAAGACCAATCCTTCCAGCAAAGAGTTCGAGGCGAGGCGATTCGCTCCGTGGACTCCGGTGCGCGACACTTCGCCGCACGCATATAACCGGTTGAGACTTGCGCGCCCGCGCAGATCGGTGACGATGCCGCCCATCATGTAGTGCGCGGCCGGCGTCACCGGAATCAGATCCACCGAGGGGTCGATTCCACGAGCACGACAGATGGCAAAGATCCCCGGAAACCGCTGTTCGAAATTCTTGCCGAGCATCCGCGCATCGAGCCATACGTGACGCCCGCCGATCTTCTCACGAAATATCTCGCGAGCTACGACGTCGCGCGGGGCCAGCTCGGCCAGACGATGTCGCTCCAGCATGAATCTCTTACCGTCTTCGTTTAGCAGTACTGCGCCTTCGCCGCGCACTGCTTCGGAGATGAGCTGGAGCGGATTCTCCGGGGTATCGAGTGCGGTCGGATGGAACTGGACAAACTCCATGTCGGCGAGTCTGGCGCCGGCGCGGTGCGCGATCGCGTACCCGTCGCCCGTTGCCACCTGCGGATTGGTCGTGTAGCGATACACCTGTCCGCACCCACCCGTCGCCAGCACTGTTGCATCGGCGATGATCTCAACGGCCTTACCGGCAACTGCCGCCCTCACTCCGAATACCATTCCATCTTCGGCGATGAGATCGAGTATCCGCGTTTTCTCGAGTACCTCGATCCGTGGACTTTCCTTCACGCGCTTGATCAGAGTGCGCGCGACTTCGGCGCCGGTTTGATCGCCATGCGCGTGCACGATTCGCCGTCGCGAGTGCGCTGCTTCCCGACCGAGCTTGAAGTTTCCGCCAGGCTCGAGATCGAAGTGCGCGCCGGCAGTTGCTAGCTCACGCACTCGCGCTGGCCCTTCTTCAACGAGAACTTCCACCGCCTTTGCATCACACAGTGCAGCCCCCGCGGCAAGTGTGTCCTGTCGGTGCAGCTCGGGTGAATCTCCGGCACCGAGCGCAGCTGCGATTCCGCCCTGCGCATACGCGGTCGCACTGTCGAAAAGGGATCGCTTGGTGAGGACCATCACGTCATCATCAGCGGAAGCGCGCCATGCGGTGTGAAGACCAGCAACTCCGCTTCCCACCACGAGAAAGCGCGTTCTTATCCGCTCGGCCATGCGCTGAAATCAATGCGCGACATGATGCATTTGAAAGGGGGGCCGGCGGCTGCCTTCATTGCGCTCGAATCAGTGTCGTTGGGTAACCGATGTGTGTGAGTTACCACAGTGCATCAATCGTCTTGCAAGTCGCCATGCCGTGCGCGATTCTTCTGTTCAGATGAGAAAACTGATCGTCGTCACCTCCCTGCTCCTCGCCGTACACATCGCTCTTCTTTTCACCCGTCGGAACGCCGTTGCCGAGGGAAAAGAGACGTCCCCGGTTCGCATCGGAATCGTCCTGGATGTTGGCGGCAGAGGCGACAAATCGTTCAACGATGGCGCCTACGCCGGAGCCGACAGTGCGACGAAGGTACTCGGCTCGAACATCCGATTCATCGAGCCCGGCGAGGGTGCGGATCGCGAAGCAGGCCTGAGACTGCTGGCCGCTGAGGGAATGAATCTCGTCATCGGTGTCGGTTTCATCTTCACCGACGATCTCGCAAATCTCGCGAAAGAGTATCCGAACACCGCGTTCGCCGGAATCGATTACGCGCTGGCGACCGACAAGAATGGGAACGTCATCCCGCCGCCACCCAATGTCGCCGCGCTCAAATTTCGCGAGGAGGAAGGATCCTACCTGGTTGGCGCACTCGCCGCGCTCGTCAGTCACTCTAAGAAAGTCGGATTCGTGGGCGGAATGGACATCCCGCTCATTCACAAGTTCGAGGCCGGCTATCGGGCGGGAGTGAAGAAAGTCTGTCCCGACTGTCAGGTGATCGCGCAGTATGCCGGCGTGACGCCGGACGCATTCAAGAATCCGGGTAAGGGCAAGGAGTTGGCGCTCAGCCAATACAATCAGGGTGTGGAGGTGATCTTCCATGCCGCCGGCTCGACTGGTCAGGGCGTCTTCGAGGCTGCACGCGCCACCAACAAACTCGCCATCGGTGTCGACTCCGACCAGAACGACGAAGCGCCTGGACACGTACTCACTTCAATGGTGAAGGGCGTGAACACTGCGACGTTCGATGTGATTCGCAGAGTGCAGAATCACACCTTCAAGGGCGGGATATACTCTTTCGGTTTGAAAGAGGGAGGTGTCGGTTACATCTACGACGATCGCAATCGCGCGCTCATCCCCGACAGCGCGCGTGCGCGCGTCGAAGAGCTGAAGCAGGAGATAATCGTGGGACGCATCAAGGTCCCCAGCACTCGATGAAAGAGAGGGAGGCGGGAGGAGGGAGGAGGGAGGCGGGAAACCAAGCCGGATTCTCTGTTCCCGCGTCTTCCGCTGCTTCCGCCGTCCCGCCTCCCGCCTCCCACCTCCCACCTCCCGCAATCCGGATGGAAGCCATCGACAAATCCTTCGGCGCCATCAGAGCCAATCGCGGCGCATCGCTGCAAGTCATGCCGGGAGAGATTCACGCGCTTGTCGGTGAGAACGGCGCCGGAAAATCTACTTTGATGCGGATTCTGGGCGGGTTAATGAAGCCGGATGCCGGGCGCGTCGAAGTTAACGGACGCGATGTAACTGGTTGGTCTACCAATGAGGCGATCGCAGCGGGAATCGGTATCGTCCATCAGCACTTCATGCTCGTGCCCACGCTGACGGTGGCCGAAAACCTGGTACTCGGGTGCGAGCCGAAGGTGCGAGGAGTAGTCCTAGATTATCCGCGCGCCGACGACGATGTGCGCACGCTCTCCAATGAAACGGGACTCGTCGTCGCTCCGGAAAGACTCATCTCTGATCTGTCGGTCGGTGAAGCGCAGCGGGTCGAAATTCTGAAAGTGCTTTTTCGTGGGGCGAAGATCCTCGTTCTGGACGAACCCACGGCTGTCCTTTCTCCGCCCGAAGTTCGCGAGCTGTGGACGGTTCTCCGGCGACTTCGCGACAACGGCGACACAATCGTTCTCATTACGCACCGGCTCGACGAGGTCGTCGACCTGTCAGATACGATTACCGTAATGCGTGCGGGTAAAACTATCGCCCGCATCAAAACATCGGAAACGACGCCGGCCGAGATCGCGCGTCTGATGGTCGGTCGCGAGGTGTCCCTCTCCGCAGGCAAGCGGGTGCAACCCGTTGATCGTGCAACGGCTCCGCAGCCGGATCAGGGCCTGGAGGTCCGCAACCTCAGCGTCATGGGATCGCGCGGAATCCGCGTGGTCGATGACGTCAGTTTCAGCGTCAAGCCGGGAGAGATACTCGGCATTGCAGGTGTCGAGGGCAATGGTCAGACGGAGCTGATTGAAGCGGTCGCCGGTCTGCGCCCGGTTTTCTCCGGCAAGATTTTGGTCGACGGCACAGAGATCACTCGTCGCACAGTCGCCGAGCGACACGATGTCGGATTGTCGCACATCCCCGAAGACAGGCATCGACGCGGGCTGATCCTCGAGTACACCGTCGCCAACAATCTCATACTCGGAGTTCAGAAGCATTTCTCGAGTCATGGGATTATCGACCGCGACCGGGTAATGGAGAATGCCCTGACCGAGATATCGTCATTCGATATCAGACCTCCGAGCCCAGTACTCGCCGCGCGAGCGTTGTCTGGCGGGAATCAGCAGAAAGTCGTAGTGGCCAGAGAAATGGGGCGAGGCTTTTCAGTCCTGCTCGCGTCTCAACCGACCCGCGGTGTAGATGTCGGTGCGATCGAGTTCATTCATCAGCAGCTGCTCGACGCGCGCGCTCAGCGCAAGGCTATCCTGCTCGTCAGTGCGGAGCTCAACGAAGTGCTCGCTCTCTCCGACCGCATCGCGGTGATGTATCGCGGGAGATTCGCGGTAGTGATGCCCGCCGCCCAAGCGAGCGAAGAAGTGCTCGGCGAGTACATGATCGGCACAAAGAAGGGCACCGCGGCGTGAGCACGGCGACGCAGCCGATCGGCGTGAAACCAACACTTACCGGGACGCCCTGGCGCGAGCGCGCCGAAGAAGCGCTCATCCCTCCATTCGTCGCGCTGCTCGTCGCTCTCGTCTGCGGCGATCTCCTGATTCTGAGTTACGGACAGTCGCCCGCTTCCGTGTACCGATTGTTGCTCGAGGGCACGTGGGGCAACGCTTACGGATTCGGGCAGGTTCTTTACAAGGCAACGACACTCGCTTTCACTGGCCTGGCGGTATCGTTCGGATTACGGGCCGGGTTGTTCAACATCGGAGGCGAAAGCCAGCTCGCGGCGGGAGGATTCGCTGCCGCTCTGACGGGCCTCGCACTTCCGGTCGGCACACCGCTTCTGCTGTCGCTTCCGATCTGCATGATCGCGGCGGGTGTGGCAGGCGGAATCGTCGGCTTTGTCCCCGCATACCTCAAGACCAGATTCGGCGCACATGAAGTGATCGTCACGATCATGCTCAACTTCATCGTCCTGGCGCTGCTCAACTGGTTGATCGCCGGACATCTGCACGTGCCCGAAACTCTTCACACTCCGGAGATTCACGCCGGTGTGTTGCCGAGGCTCGCCGACATCGATCCACGATTCCACGGATCGGCGGCGAATCTCGCGCTCATAGTCGCCGTGCTCGTCGCATTCGCCGTTTGGTTCTATCTCTTTCGCGCGCGGGGCGGCTACGAGCTCCGTGCGGTCGGCCTTCAGCCTCAGGCAGCGGAGTACGGCGGAATCAGCGTCGGTCGAGTATGGATGCGCGCGCTCACTTTTTCAGGAGTGATCGCTGGAATCGGCGGCATCAACTACGTCCTCGGCTACAAGCACTACTATGAAGATGGTTTTGCGGGGGGAGCCGGTTTCCTCGGAATCGCTGCCGCGCTTGTCGGTCGGAATCATCCCTTCGGTGTGCTCGTAGCGGCGTTTTTCTTCGCCACTCTCTCGCAGGGCGGTCTGGCTATCCACGCGTTCGTCCCCAAGCAGATGATGGACGTACTGCAAGGCGTGGTGATTCTCGCAGTCGCGATGGCAGTGCCGGAAGTGAGAGGAATCCTGCGCGGCGCGCGTAGGCGAGCCGACGCGTGAATCCTTTTTCCTTTCTCACGCAGATGATACGGATTGCGGTTCCGTTTCTGTTCGCGGCGAGCGGTGGAGTTGTGGCCGAGCGCTCTGGCATCGTCAGCCTGACGCTCGAGGGATTCATGCTTAGTGGGGCGTTCGCAGCAGTACTCGGTACCCACTACTCAGGTAGCCCGTGGGTCGGTGTGCTGTGCGGAATACTTGGCGGATTCATTTTCTCGCTCATTCACGCAGTTGCGACCATACGTTATCGGGCTGACCAGGTAGTGGTCGGAGTCGCGATCAACCTCTTGGCGATCGGCGTCACTCGATTTTTCCTCAAATTGTTTTTCGCCAGCTCTTCCAATTCGCCACGTGTTGCTGGCTTCGGTGGAAACATCAAAGCCGCTGGATTCGACAACCCGCTGCTTTGGCTCGGCGTTCTGGTCGCGCCATTCGTGGCGTTCGTGATCTACAAAACGCCGTTCGGTTTGCGCGTGCGCGCAGCAGGCGAGCATCCGGACGCCGCCGAGAGTGTCGGAGTAAGCGTGACCCGGGTTCGCTACGCTGCGGTTGCAATATCTGGAATACTCGCCGGCCTGGGTGGCGTCTATCTGGCGCTCGACCAGCACCAGTTCACCGACCAGATGACGGCGGGCAGGGGCTTCATTGCGATTTCGGCTGTTATCTTCGGACGATGGGATCCGATTCGTGCCGCGCTCGCGTGTCTGCTGTTCGCGGCAGCCGAGACGTTGCAGATACAGCTGCAAGGGAGTCACGCGATTCCGTCGCAATTCGTCGAGATGATTCCATACGTACTGACGATTATTGCTCTCGCGGGTGTGGTGGGAAGAGCCGTTCCGCCCGCGGCGCTGGGTAAAGCGGAGGCATAGTGCCCTCAGCAATGCGCGGTCGGGTGTCGAGAGTTGCGAGCGGCAAGCTGTTCGTGCTAATCATCACGAACTTCGTCGACATGGTGGGACTGCTGATGATCATCCCACTGTTGCCGTTCTATGCGAGGGAGATGGGCGGCGGTTCGCTCATCGTCGCGATTCTCATGGGTGCGTTTACGGCGGCGCAGTTGTTGAGTGCGCCGATCTGGGGAAGATTCTCCGATCGATACGGACGGCGGCCTGCTCTTCTGGTCGGGTTGACAGCTGCCGGTTGCGCTTATGTCGTATTTGCCTACGCGACCTCGATCTGGCTGTTGTTGCTGTCCCGCATCGTGCAGGGCGCTGGCGGTGGGACCGTTGGAGTCATCCAGGCTTACGTCGCCGATTCCGTCGAGCCGCAGCATCGAGCAAAGGCGCTCGGTTGGCTCTCAGCGGCGACGAACGTCGGAGTCGCCATCGGACCGGCCCTCGGATCGGCCGCGCTCAGATTTGGACGCAGCGGGCCCGGACTCGCGGCGGCGAGTCTCTGCTTGGTCAACATCTTTTTTGCCTGGCGATTTCTCCGCGAGTCCCGTGACATGACTGAGGCGCATGAGAAAAAACCGCGCGGCTCACGCGCAGCAATCGCGCAGGTCATCACCCACCCGGGCGAGGCGGCGCCGCGCCTGATCTGGATTTACGCGATAGCGATGGGTGCGTTCTCCGGCCTCATGGCGATTCTCGCGCTGTTTCTCGCCGACCGGTTCGGAGTCGGGAAGGACCGGATCTGGATTTTCTACACCTACGTCGGAGTGATTTCGGTCGTCACACGCGCCGGAATCCTCGGTCGGATGGTGGAGCGATACGGTGAGGCGCAGCTATCGCGAATTGGCCTCACACTTCTGGCGACTGGCCTCGCCACGCTTCCGCTCGCGCGTGGCTATCTCACCCTCGCCATCGCTGTAGCGCTCATCCCGCTCGGCACCGCGTTCACTTTCCCTTGTGTGACGTCGATGCTCTCGCGTGTGATCTCGAGTCGCGAGCGCGGACTGTACATGGGCGTGCAGCAGACTTTCGGCGGCTTGGCCCGCGTCGTCATCCCGCTATGGGCGGGTTTCTCGTACGATCATTTCGGGAAAACGGTGCCGTTATTCACATCAGCCGCGCTGGTGCTTGCTACCATCGCGCTCGGTTACGGGATAGACGACGGAAGGAAGGCGGAGCTCCGCGTCGCGAGCTGACTAATCAACTGCAACCGAACGGGCGGGAGGCGTCAGCATCAAGGCGGGAGGCGTTAGGTCAGCACGTCAGGACTTCACCAACGGCCTTCCGGGTACAAGTAACTGCCTGTGCCAGACGCCGAGCAGAAACGTCCCGACGTCGTGACCTCGAGCCTCGCGCCTCGCGCCTCCAGCGCTGACGCCTCCCGCCCGTTCGGTTGCAGTTACCAGCCTCCCGCCCGTTCAGTTGCAGTTCCAGTTTCAGTTACCCCGCCCTCAGCGCCCCCAGAACCCCGGGCAACGACCCGACCACCCACGTAATCGCAGCTGCGATCGCCGCCTGCTGCTTCGGAATTTTGCCGACGACGTGGATCCCGATCGCGAGCAGCACTGTCACCCAAATCGTAAACAGATCGACTCGACTCGCTAATGCGATCATCACCGGTGATGCGCGATCCGGATCCATGAACCGCGCGAGGTTGAGTCCGACGCTGTTGATCGCGTTCAGTTTCTCGGGACTCATGAACAGCGCCTGCGCTGCATTCACCAGAACCTGTACGAGGCGCGGAACCTCGGAGTAAGTCGCGACCATGATCGCGGCGGCGACCGATTCTTTGGCGTCGAACAGCTTACCCACGAGCCATAGCACGAGGCCAGTGCCAAATACGCCGAGGGTCAGGAAAACCGCGAAGAAAACTGGCTGAAGTGTCTCGAAGATTCCGCGACCTGCCGCCAGTCGTTCCGGGTCGATACTCGGATTCTTTCGCATCGCCGCGGCGGTCTGTCTGGCAAACTCCGCGTCCATGATCGGCTGCATGGCGTTCTTGGTGAGGAAAAACAGGACAACCCCGACGACTATCAGCAGAAGAAGCGGCAGCCCGAATTTTCCATCGCTTCTCCGCGCGAAGACCGAAGAAGGCGCGTAGAAGATGTCGACGAAGTCTTCCCAGAGACTCGCCTTCGCAGGCGCAGGCTCTACTTCTTTGACTGCATCAGCGTCGTTTCCCATTCATCGATCCTCGTCGCGGCCGACGTGTCTGCTGAAGCTGGCTTGTACCGCTCGACATCGGTGATCAGCCGGACACCCGCCTGGTACGTGAAATAGGCGTAAGCCCACTCTATCAAGACTACGATCCGATTGCGGAAGCCCACAAGGTACATGATGTGGACGAACAGCCAGAGGAACCACGCCGGCCGGCCAGCGAATCGCACCCAGCCGAAATCCGCGATCGCTCGCGACCGTCCGATCGTCGCAAGGTCACCTTTGTTGCGATAGCGGAAGTTCTTGCGCGGTTGGCGACGAAGCTCACGGAGAATGTTCTTCGCGGCGAACGATCCCTCCTGAATCGCCGCGGGTCCAACACCAGGAATCGGTCGGCCGTCCTGTACCAGGATCGAGAGATCACCGACGACGAAAATCTCGGGATGGCCCGGCACCGACAGATCGGGACTTACCTGAATTCTGCCGGCGCGGTCACGCGGGCCGTCGAGAAGCTTACCCAGTGGCGAAGCATTGTTACCGGCAGCCCAGAACGTGGTGCGTGCGCGCAGCTTCTCTGCTCCAATCCAGACGCCGTCAGGTTCCACTCCTGTGACCGCGGAATTGACACGCACCTCCACTCCGAGATCTCCCAGATCCCGAGCTGCACGCGCGGCCAGACTTTCCGGGAACGTCGGCAGAATGCGGGGTCCGGCTTCGATTAAAATCACGCGCGTCATACGCGTATCGATTCTTCTGAAATCCGGCGCCAGCGCTTTCCGCGCAATGAAAGGGAAGGCGCCCGAGAGCTCGACCCCTGTCGGTCCGCCGCCGACTACGACGAAGGTCATGTACTCCTGTTGCTCACGCGCGTCGTCTGATTTCTCCGCGAGCTCGAATGCCAGCAGAAAGCGGCGCCGAATCTCTGATGCATCCTCGATCGCCTTGAGTCCAGGCGCGTATGGTTCCCACTCATCATGGCCGAAATAGGCGTGACGAGCGCCGGCCGCGACAATCAGATAGTCGTATGGAATTTCCTTGCGCTCGTCATCCACGCGTACGACACGATGCGCAACATCAATCTCGCGAGCCTCGGCCATCAGGACTTCGGTGTTCTTCTGTCGGCGCAGGATGTAGCGAAGCGGGGAAGTGATATCGCTCGGCGCCAGAGCCGCGGTCGCCACCTGATACAACAGCGGCTGAAAAGTGAAGTGATTGGTTCGATCGATGAGCGTCAAATCGACGTTGGCGCGCTTGAGCGCCTGAGCGGCCGCAAGTCCTCCGAATCCGCCACCGATGATTACGACGCGCGGACGAACCGGTTTCTCAGGCAAGTCTCTCCTCGAAGGATCTGGCGGCGAGCGTCATAAGCAACACCAGAAGTATCAACAAAACACTGTACGCCGCCGCTGTTCCGAATGCCAGAGCACGCAGCTGCGCAAGAATCTCCATCGAGATCGGACGGTTGGCGTGAGTGTAGAGAACGACGCTCGCCACGAACTCACCAACGGCGGTCACGGCAGCGAGCAACCCGCCAGCCACCAGGCCAGGGCGAGCTGCTGGGAGAATGACCCGTCGCATCGTCATCAGCCATGACGCACCGAGTCCGCGCGCGGCGTCCTCGAGCGAGGCATCCATCTGTCGAAGAGACGATTCTACCGCTGACGCGACGAGCGGAATGTCACGAATGAAGTACGCGAGCGGCAATATCCAGAATGTGCCGACAAGCAGGATCCGCCCACTCAGCAGATCGTTGCGGTTGAAAGTCGCAGCGAGACCGAGCGCTATGGCAGTCGCGGGTATCGCCCAGGGCAGAGCAACGAGCAGCTCGAGTAACCCGCGACCCGCGAATCTGCGAAAGACGATCAGATATGCTGCAATGAAGCAGACGACAAGATTTCCCCCCGTTGCGATCAGTGCCATCGAAACGCTGTTCGTGATCGGCCTCCACAGCTCACTCTCCGAGAAGAGCCGCCGATAATTCTCGAGCGTGTATTCGGGCGGCAGAACCTGCGTGGTCCAGACTCCGTCCCGCGCAAAAGAGACGAGAATCACCATCAGGTGTGGAAGCACCAGCGCAATGACAATCGCCGCTGATGCAACACTCGTCAGAATCTGAATGCGCCTGGAGCGGATAATTCGCCGCCCGCGTCCACCTTTGCTGGCGAGAGTGTATCTACGCTTTCTGTCGAGCCATCGGAACAGCGCGAGGCCGGCGACAGCGCTCAACGCCAGCACCGTTGTCTCGACGTAGGCGAGTCCCATTGCCCCATTCGTTTTCGAGGCGAGGATCTGCGTCGAGAGAACACGAAGACCGCCGCCGAACACGTACGGCGCGGAAAAAGATCCCAGAGCATTCATGAAGACGAGCAGCATCGATCCAGCCACCGCCGGCATCAGCAGCGGCAGCGTCACTCGTCTTAATCTTTGCCAGGTGCTCGCGCCAAGCCCCGACGCGGCTTCGTCGAGCGTAGCATCAAAGCGCTCGAGGCCCGCGGACACGAACAGAAAAACGTAGACGTACATCGTGTAGGCGTGGACGAACACAATTGCGCCCACCCCTTTGAGCCGCCACGGCGCCTCGGCCATTCCCAACGCGCGCTGCACGACGCGCGTTATGACGCCGCTCTCACCGTAGAGAAAAAGAAACGCGATTACTCCGACGAGCGGCGGCAGCGCGGCGGGAAGAGTTGCCACTGCGCGAAGAAGTCTCCGACCCGGAAACTCGAATCGGCCGAGCAAAAAAGCGAGCGGCACTCCGATCGCCAGGGAGGCAAAGACTGACGCGACAGAAATGACCAGCGTAGTCCATAGCGCTTCGCGATCCGCGGGGCTGGCGGCGAACTCCCGCCAATGACCGAGGCCATTCTCGAAACTCCCCGCGATTACCGCCGCGTTCGGGTACACGACCGCCCACAGCAGAAGCGCAATCACGGGCAGCGCGATGAGCAAGTTCTCTCGACGGAAACGGCGCTTCAAGCTGGTACCAACGGAAAGGGTCCTTTCAGCGGCGAGACTGAAACATTTTCGTCTTCGCGCGCTTCACCCGATTGCGATTCGACATCGACGCTCACGCCGTCAGCGAGCTGCACACGGTAGACTACCACGCCTCCCGCGAACCGACGATTCGTAACACGTCCGCGCCAGGCAAAGACTCCAGCGCCTCTGGACAGTTCCAATGCATCAGGCCGCAGCAGAATGTACGCCTCCTCCAAACGCGGAGGCGCGCCATTCGGACGCGTGACGCTGAGATCTCTCGCTACACCACCGATCGTCACGGTTGCCGTTGCGCCTTTGTCGACCGCGGGGACGATGCTCCCTCGTCCGATGAATGCGGCGACTTCGCGCGACGCCGGCGCATGATACAAATCCTCGGGCGTCCCCGACTGAAGAAGCCTGCCCTTCTTCAGCAGCGCGATCCGATCCGCGATGGCGAACGCATCCTCCTGATCGTGCGTGACGAACAGGGCTGGTACTCCTACCCTGCGCAGCATCGCGCGCAGATCATCGCGCATCGCCTGTCGTAAGGTAGGATCTAGATTGGACAGCGGTTCGTCGAGGAGAAGCGCGCGTGGCTCGATCACCAGCGCGCGTGCGAGAGCAACCCGCTGTTGCTCACCGCCGGAGAGCGATTGGATCGCGCGACTTCCCGCGCCGTCCAGCCCGACACTGGCGAGTGCCGCGCGCACCTTCTCGAGTCTCGCCTCTTTGCTTACTCCACGCGCTTCCAGACCAAACGCCACGTTCTCCTCGACCGGCATGTGCGGAAAGAGCGCGTAATGCTGAAACACCATCCCAAAACCGCGCCGCTCGGGCGCGACTCTCGTGATGTCGTTTCCGCCAAGCGTGACCGTGCCGGCATCGGGAACCTCGTAACCTGCAGCGATACGGAGAGTGGTCGTCTTGCCCGAGCCGGACGCTCCAAGTAGGGCCAGAAGCTCCCCCGGACCAACCTCGACCGAAAGATTGTCTACCGCCGTGAAATCGCCGAAGCGGCGCGTAACGCCGTGCAGCGCGAGAGTCACCGTCGCTGTCCGCGATTCCTGATGTTCGCGTCCCAGTACTTCATCCACTCGTCGAGGTGCGCGGCCATCACTTCGCGGTCGACAGGCATCGGCTTGATCTGCACCATCGCATCGCGGATCCATGAGGGAAGCTTCGACACCGGAATGTCCTTCCGCGCGGGAATGCGGAGAAATGAATCGGCGGCCGCAATCATCGCTTCGGGCGTCGTCACGTATTCGTAGTACTCCTCAGCTTCTTTTGGAAGCTTCGTCCCACGCACGATCCCGATCCCATCAACCAGCAGCGGTGTGCCGCTCCTGGGAATGACCCACTTGATCGGGATACGCGTGCGCTGCTCGAGCGTGGCGAAATCGGGCATGTCCCACATAGTGACGACGCCTTCCTGCCGTCCGAGCTTCTGATAGAGAATGGTTGGATTGAGAACGTACTCTCTCGTGTTCGCATCCAGTTTCCGGAGCCACTCATAGCCTGCATCCGGCTTGCCCGTTTGCGCAATCGATCGCACCATAATCGCACCGAAGATCGCCCGCATCGTACCTGATGCGATCGGGTCACGAACCACGATTTTCCCCTTCCACTTCGGATCGACGAGATCGTCCCAGTCCTTGGGCGCGTCGGCGTCCTTCACCGCATCGCGATTGTAGCCGATTACCTCGGGAGTGAGATATGTCCCGTACCAGTTGTCGTGCGCATCACGGCCCTCTGGATCGATTTCCGCTGCCCACGTTGGCTTGTACGGCTGCAGCAGATCTTCCTTGGTCGCGCGGTCGAACGCTTCCGCCGGAGCTCCGAACCAGACGTCGGCTTGCGGATTCGGTTTCTCGGCGCGCACTCGCTCCAGAACTTCCTGCGATCCCATGTCGACCCATTGCACGTCCACATCGGGGTGGGCTTTCTCGAATCCCTTTTCCAGGTACTCGAGCAGCTCTTTCCCGTGCGGGGAATAGACGATCAGTACTTTTCGATTGTCCGAGCTGCACGCGGATGCTGCGAGCGCCACGACGGCAGCGAGCCACCGCGTGCGCGTCATCGAATGGTGTTGCCGCCGAGGAGGTTGGCGAAAATGCGCGCGCTACCGGGAACGCCCGCCGGTAGCTGCCTGAAGAGAGCGAGCGGAACGTAGATGTATATGCCTCGGCCATAGGGCGCAGCGAGAATCGCGGCGCGATTCGGTTGCTCACCGGGATCGCTCATCGCGAGCATCGTTCGGTAATGCGGATCGAAAGTCGTAGGCATGTATGTCGCCCGTTCCTGGACCCAGCCCTTGAAGTCATCCTGAGTGATGTGGTTCGGCGAGTTCAGCAGCGGCGACTGAGGATCGGTGAACGTCACCGGTGCATTCTCGTCGGTCACGCGCTCCGCAGGTTGTTTCAGCGTGATCGGGTAGGGCATGATCCCCGGGCGCTGCATTTCCGCCTGCCCGTACTGGACGACGAGTCGCCCGCCGTTACGCACGTACGACAATAGATAGTCGTTGTTGACCTGAAGGCTCTGGCTCGACTGATACGCGCGCGGGCCAACGACGACAGCAGTGAAGCGGCGCAGATCGGTCTGAGGAATGTCATCGGGCTCGATGATCGTGAGCGGCACACCGAGCTGCTGCACCACCGGCGCGAGATTGTCACCCACCCCAGGTACATACGCGACGTTGAGACGGGGAGGCAGCGCGACATCGACCGCGTTGATCGTCAGTGTGGAGGGACGATAGATGCGCTGAGGATTTATGTGCGGGTACTCGATCGGGATATACCCGGTCTGATATGATTTTCCCTTCGCGGTAGCCGTTGCCCCAATCGTGTGAGTGCCGCGCGATAGGGCACCTCTTACCTTGAACGCGAGAGTGCGAGTTGACCCTGGTGCCATCACGACCGTGCGCGCGACCGAATCCGCCGACAGGCCGGCTGGTAGCGACAGCGTGACTGTGACCGGGGTCGAATCGCCAAACGCTGACCGCAGAGTTGTCTTGAGAAGCTGACTGAATGGCCCGTTGGATGGCGCCATTGTTACAGCCTGATCAAGCGTGATCGAGATTCCGGGCGCGACGATGAGCGGACGCTGCACATCTCCACGTACGCGGTCCACGTAGTGAAATACGATCGGAGCATTAAGGTAAATCGGACCAGTAGCACTCGAGCTCACAAGAATGTGCGCACCGCGACGCAGCTCCCGCGCGTCCTCGGAGATTCCCGAGATCTTCGGCGTAAACAAATCGCCGTTTCTGGGAGTTGCGAGCCACCATGGCTGCGATATCTCGCGCCCGACATACCACTGGGCCCACCTGTAAGCAGAGTCAGGAAGGACGATCCGCGGTTGCCCGTCGACTTTGATGGCCGGGATAAGAATCGGCACTCGCCCTCGATTGAAGATCGCAAGACTGATTCTGGCGGAATCTCCGAGTGCAACCGCCTGCCGGTCGGCGACCGCTTCGAGCTCGATCGGAAGGGGACGGATCGGCGGGTTTGCTCGGGCATCGCGGACAATGGCTTTACCCGCGGTGTCGATTCCCGCAAAGATCGAAGTTTCCTCCTTCGCGGGCGGCGCGGGTACCCGCGAGTCGTCACGCGTTAGATAGTCCCAGACTACTCCCTTGCGTATGAGGGTGCCGAAACCCTGTGACTTGTGTTGGGAGCGGCTGGCGGCTGCTAGTTCCTGGATGGAAAGACCGAGATACGGATTGTATTCACCGACGTTGATCGCGAGGGTCCGATCCTGCGGCGAGAAAAACGCGAGTCGATAGAACTTGAGCGGTGTCCATGGCTTTCCGAACTGGGCGGACGGAAACCGAATAGTATCCGCCGAGAGACTGTACGCATCCCGTGCCACGATAGCCGATATCTGATGTTGCCCATGGCCGTCGCGGGGAGTTCCCGAGAATGTCGTAATCACTATGTGAGGCCGGAAAGCGCGCATCACGGTTATCACGTCGCGCAGCAGTGAATCCTGAGGCCAATGTTTTCGCGTCTCGTCCGCGGTCTTCGAGAAACCGAAGTCATAGGCACGCGCGAAATACTGATGTGCGCCGTCGATGCGCCGCGCGGCGAGCAATTCCTCCGTGCGGATAACGCCGAGCGCTTCGCCCAGCTCATTGCCAATGAGATTCTGCCCACCGTCGCCACGACTCAGGGACATATAGGCTGTTTCGACATTTCGACCGCGAGCGAGCCATGCTATCAGGTTGGTGTCTTCGTCGTCGGGGTGCGCGGCGATCCAGAGCACCCGCATGGGCTCGGGACCAACATATTCGACGAGATCGGCTGTCGGCGGATCGACATTGAACAGCGCTTGAGAGCGACCAGAACGCGGTATCGCAACAGTCGCAGCGATAGCAGCGATAAGAACCGCTCTGTTCATTTTGCGTTGACGCCGATGCTCAGGTCTTGACCGTCATGCCGCGGCGCTTCGCGCCCGCCAGCTGCTGCACCGGCGCGTTCACTTCGGTGACGATGCGCTCCTGCTCCTTCTTGTGCGCTTCCGCATAACCTTCGGCGGGACTCGCGCGATCGGGACGACCGACGTAACGCGTCAAGAGCGCATTCCCCGTCGACATTCGAAGCCGCGGCGAGACGAACGACCACGCTCCCTGGTTCTTCGGCTCCTCTTGCGCCCACACCACTTCTTCGATCGCCGGGTACAGGTCGACGATCTGCGCGATCTGGTTGCCTGGCCAGGGGTAAAGCTCCTCAACTCGAACCAGCGCGACATGCGGAGCGCGCTTCACCGCGAGATCGTAGTAAATCTTTCCAGTGCAAAAGACGAGTCGCGTGATCGCCTGACGATTGTGCGATGCGACCGGATCATCTATCACCGGATTGAAGGTTCCACTCGCCAGATCGCTGATTTTCGATGCGGCCTCCGGCAAACGCAGCAGACTCTTCGGCTGCATCAGAATCAACGGCCGTCTCTCGTACAGCTGCGCCTGTCGCCGCAGAATGTGAAAGTACTGCGCCGGCGTCGATGGATACGCCACGCGCTGATTTCCTTCGGCGCACAGCTGCAGAAATCTCTCGAGACGCGCACTCGAGTGCTCGGGCCCCTGGCCCTCATATCCATGCGGAAGCAGCAGCACTATCGCCGAGTCCTGGCCCCACTTCGCGCGGTCGGCACCGATGAACTGGTCGATGATCGGCTGCGCGACGTTGACGAAATCGCCGTACTGCGCTTCCCAAAGCACAAGCGTGTCCTCGGCGGCCGTACTGTACCCGTACTCGAAGCCAAGCACTGCCGTCTCCGAGAGCGGACTATTGTAGATCTCGATTCTGCCGCTGGACTCACCCCCGCCATCGGCCAGATGCTGGAGAGGAACGTAGATCTCTCCCGACTCCGAATCGTGGAGCACCGCCTGTCGATGGGAAAACGTTGCGCGCTCAGTGTCCTGACCGGTGAGTCGCACGGATTTACGTTCCGTGAGCAGTGAGGCAAAAGCCAACGCTTCCGCGTGCCCCCAGTCGATTCCGCCGGCATCACCCATCGCGTCGGCGCGACGAGCGAGCGTCTTGGCAAGACGCGGATTCACCTTGAGAGTCGATGGCCACTTGAGCAGCTTGTCGTTCAGCTCTCGCAGTCGGTCTGCGTTGACCGCTGTGTCTCCGCTGCCTGCCCCGGACTGATCCGCTTCCGCGTCCTTGGCCGGATTGTACTCGGGACCGTGAATCTCGCCGGCCTTCATCGCCGTCTGGATTCGGTCGAAATTGGCGGCGGCCTCGACATCGATCTGTTTGACTTCTTCGGCGGTGACGACTCCTTCGGCGACGAGACGATTGCCCCAAACTTCTCGAGGAGATGGATGCGCCCGTATCTTTTTGTACAGCGTCGGCTGGGTGAAGGCTGGTTCGTCCGTCTCGTTGTGTCCGTGACGACGATAGCCCACGACGTCGATCAGGAAGTCCTTGCCGAATTTCGCCCGGTACTCGATCGCCAGTCCGACCACTTGGACGCACGACTCCGCATCGTCGGCGTTGACGTGAACGATCGGAACTTCGAATCCCTTTGCCAGATCGCTGGCGTAGCGCGTCGATCTCGCATCGATTGGATCCGTCGTGAATCCGACCTGATTGTTTACGATGATGTGAAGCGTTCCGCCCGTTCGAAAGCCGCTGAGTCCCGAGAGATTGAACGTCTCGGCCACCACCCCTTCGCCGGGGAAAGCGGCATCGCCGTGCACACAGATCGGCAGCACTGCCGCTTCATCCCGGTGTCCCTCTCCCGCCAAAACCTGGCGCGCTCTCGCAACTCCCTGAAGCACTGGATTCACAACCTCGAGATGACTCGGATTCGGAATCAGCATGACATTGACTTCAGCGCCCCCCCTCCCCGCGCTCGACACCTGGCGCTTTCCTGCCGCGCCGAGGTGATACTTCACGTCACCGGTTTCGCTCACCGCATTGGTGGCGGCGTGCTTACCCTCGAACTCCTCGAAGATCGTCTCGTACGGTTTGCCCAGCGTGTGCGCGAGAACGTTGATGCGTCCCCGATGCGCCATCGCCAGGTTGACTTCGCGTGCGCCGTGCGTCGCTGCCGATTCGATTGCGACGTCGAGCATCGGAACCAGGATGTCGCTGCCTTCGATCGAGAAGCGCTTATAGCCCTGATACGCGCGGCCGAGGAATCGCTCGAGACCATCCACTAGCGTCAGCCTCTCGAGCAACGCCTTCTTCTCTTCGGCGCTCAGTGGCGCGTTCAACCGCCCACTTTCGATCTGTTCGCGAAGCCACTCTCGCTCTTCGATTTTGCCGAGGTGCGATATCTCGAACCCGATTCTCGAGGAGTAGAGCTCTCGCAGTCGGGCGACCACATCCGCCGCGGTTCCGCTTGATGCACCGAGTGCGATTCCCGGGATGGTGGCGAGATGGTCCTCGGTAACGCCGTGAAATTCCGCAGTGAGCTCGGGAGTTCCCTCGGGCGGCGTACCCAGCGGATCGAGTGGGACCGCGAGATGACCATAGCTGCGAATTGCGTCAACGAGCTCAGCCGCAGCGGCGATATCGCGAAGAAAAGCGGGATCAAGTTGTCCCGCTGCAGGAGCTTCGCCCGGAGCACCTGGTGCCGGAGCTGCTCGACCCAGATTCTCGGCGAATCGGAAAAACTGACGCCACGACTCATCGACCGATGCTGGATCGCGCCGATAGGCTTCGTAGGCCTCGCTTATGTACCCGTCGTTGAAGACGCCCGTGATCGGGTCGGAGCTCATGCTTCTAAATTTAACTGCGCTCTACTGTCCTTGGTGCGCTGGCGGGAAGGCGGATGGAGTACTTCGGACGCGCGGCAGCAGCGCGCACAATCTTGAGCGCGGATGCCCCGTCGAGCGTCGGTAGATAGAGGAATCCGGCGATTCCGTTCACGTCAAAAAGGTGCAGCTCCTCCGCATGTCGCGTGAGACTGACCGCGATGACGGGAGTATTCGAGAGAAGCGTATCGTTCTCCCATTTCTCGAGAGGGAGCGTCGCGAGCACGTCGTAGTCGCAGATCACGACGTCGGGCGCGACCTCACTGACTATCTGGGCGGCCGAATCGAGGCCGAC